>CANRJU010000059.1 GCA_947631075.1 uncultured Lachnospiraceae bacterium | reverse complement strand
GATAGCCAAGGCAGAATAAGGTGAACTATAAGACCATAGAGGTCATATAGCTTTCACACAAACTGATGATGCCTCTTATATTTTAATTAATCAAAAATACCTTTTCCAAGAATACTTAATTCTTCAAGCTCCACTCCAAGCGTATATATGTCACAAACAGGATCCGGAATACGCCATTTTTTTGAATATGCACTTTCAAGATATTGTTCCGCATTATCTGGTACAGTTACATGCGTTCCTTTAAAGCGAACTTCTTTTGTTGCATTAACTATAGTATACATCATTTTTCTAACATGAAAATCCATTTCCGATTGATACTTATACTCCTGCATATGATAGTAAATATATGACGCAAGTCTTTTATTATCATACAGTTTTGCAAAAAAATCAACTGTCAGCTCACTATTTTTATATGAATATGTTTGTTCTGTTATTTTTTCCATTAGGCTAAATTCTCTTATTTTATTAAATCCATGCCGATTCATATGTTTTTCAAATTTATCCCAATCAAAATCATCATCAACTATCAATCCATAATCCAAATCATTATCCCACTGTATAAAATCATGATCTCTAATAATTCCCAATAACGTTCCATAGTCAGCAAAATAAGTAACGCCATAATCTGTCAAAGCTTTTTCTATACTATTAATAGTCTCTACGCCATCTCTATGCAAAGCTTTTCTTCTCTTTTTTGTAACATAATCAACTTTGGCCTTCCGATATGGCTCATATATAAACTTCACTTTTTTAAGAGCTTGTCTTGGTCCTTTCAGCATTTTCCAAAGTTTCATCTTAATTCCTCCTCTAATCTGATCTATTATCCTTGGAAAAGTTCTCACTTTTCCTTTTGTCTACTCTGCAGTATTATTTTTAAATTCTCTAATATCATTTTCCGCTTAATGAATGTTGCAAGGCACAGTCCCAATATCAACACATACCGCACGATAATATAATTATATGTCAACATAAACATGAAACCAGCCGTAAGAAATATGACTGTCAATAAAAGCAACTTTCTCCTACTGTAAATCTGCACACCCTCCATATAATCCTTACATATTTTTCTCATAAAAATATAATGACAGAAGGCGTAAACAATATAGCAGAACAGCGTTGTATATCCAGCAGCGACATATCCGTATTGTGGAATGAAAATATAATTCAGCAATATATTCATGAGTGCCGCCACGACACTAGCTATCATGATCAGCTTTGTTTTTTCAAAGTAAAACTCGACCTGCGAAAACAGATCATAAGCGAATATAAAGTACACGCTCATCGCAACGGGCGGTATAACCCATATGGCTGCGTGATAACTAGGTGGTGCAAAAACAGCTATAATTTCAGGGGCAAACACTATAAGCAGAATATTTACGCAAGCAATCATCACAAGTGACGTATATCCTATTGGCTCAATATATTTCGCCTTTCTGTCCTTAATCTTTTGATATGCCCAAGGACCAATCGTATATCCCAATGCTGTATTAAAAAGGGTCATAATCATGGATATTGAATAAGCAAGGCTGTAAATTCCCGCCTCAGATTCACCCACCATGCCTTCAATCATAATCCTGTCTGCGCTTCCTAAAACAGTTTGCGAAAGATAGTGCGGAATGAGAGGCAAGTTAAACAACACAGCATATTTCCAAAAACGCGCCGAGAAGAACTTTTTGCCTCGAAGCATTTGGGAAACAAACAATCCGAAATAACATAACAGCTCAACAAGTGCAATACCTAGGATACGGGCAGTTACTTTATCATCGGCATTTACAACAAAAATAATCCCAATAACCGGCTTAGCCACAGATACAACTAGCGTGACAACTACTAGCTTTACATAACTTAATTTCACCCTCTGCTCAGTGGCCCAGAAACCAAAAATAGCAGATGTCCAAACAAGCAGGAGCATGGCAAGCATCTGAACTGTTGTCAGGGAAAACAGATTATTCCAAAAGTCCCGGAAAATCAGATAAATGACTGTCCATGCAAAGACAAGCGTTACTGTAAGTCCCTGCAAAGAGGAAGCAAAAACTGTGCGTTCCTTATCAAATTTTACCAGTCCCTGTCCAAAGACACCTGCATACAAATTCAGTGAAACGAAAAGTGTTACAATGCCTAACCAGGAATAGAAAACATTGTAACTTCCATATTCAGCCGTACTCAATAGCCGGGTAAAAATGGGCGTTGTTAAGACAGATATCCCCCTCTGCAGAAAAGAGCATATCAAAAACCACACAGATGCCTTGACCTGCTTTGGCAAAGCTTTGTATCTGTCTATTATTCCTGACCGCATTATCTCACCTCAAATAATCATGAAATATATGGTTAACATAATCGCTCTTCCAAAATTATTCACTTACACTATTTCCTTACGACCATTTTGCAATACACAAAGCATGTAGATTAGCCATGTTAATTTATGCCTTATTCCAAACGCAAGAACCCGCTGAGCCAAAGAATAATATCTGGAATCACATTTACTAATAATTGCCATTACATCTTCATGTTCACACATTCGCTTTATATTCTTCATTGCTGTGCGCACACCATTTTCTTTGCTATAATAAGCTTCCAGCTTTAGGCAAGTTCTAATATGACCTATAAAGTTATTTTCCAACCTGTCACCTATTAAATTTGTCATGTTTGTATCGTTTATTCTTTTTTTCATATAATGGTACATTTTCATGACCTTTTGCATTTTTTCAGCGTCATACTTGTGTGTCAATGATTCGCCATTATAGCAGTAGTCATAAACTGGCTTCTCTGCTAGATATACCAAATCACATACTTGAAGGAACTCAAAATTAAACGCAAGATCTTCCCATATGAGCTGTCGTTCAGATGGGAACCATAGATCACTATCAAAAAATAACTTTCTCTTATATAAATTCCCGCAAGAAGATGGAGTAAGCTGATCTGCCTTCCCAGGATTGTTCCCTATTATTCGGGGGATGATTTCTTTTGCAATTTCGTTTTTCTGATACAATCCTTCGAGAATCGGTAGATTAATTGCTTCTTCCTGGTAGTACTTGTTTCCAATAACCAAATCGCAATGATACTCAGCCGCTATCTTTAGCAGGCTTTCAATTGCATCCTTCTCAATATAGTCGTCGGAATCCACAAAAAAGATATATTCCCCATTGCAAAGACGAACGCCATGATTTCTTGCCAATCCCAGGCCCTCGTTCTTCTTATGTACGACCTTTATCCGCTTGTCTTTTTTAGCAATTTCATCGCACATTTTTCCAGAATCATCTGTTGAACCGTCATCTACAAAAACCGCTTCCCAATTATCATATGTTTGAGATGCAATAGATTTGTAACACCTCATAAGATATTTTTGGATGTTATATACTGGAACTACAACGGAAACAAGCACTTCGTTATTGCTCACAATCCCCTTCCTTTCTGCTCTACTGACATTCCCATTCTATTTGTTTAAAAATCTTGATCAGGAACTTAGAGCTATACTTTTTTGTTCGAAAATTTGGTCGCCATATATATGTATGACACCAAACAACGTAAATAATGTACACATGAAAGAAACATAATCAAATACGTTATCTGTCAATAATGTCACAAATGTATAGACAAGTAACAACGTTACACAGCATAGTGATCTATTGGAATTCTTCTTAGTAATTATCTTAGGAATTTTAACAAAGATATAAAAATATATAAGTCCAAATCCTATAAATCCTTCCTCTATAAAATCCTTAAGTACATCATTGTGAAGCGCTGCCACCATTACACCTGCTATATCCATATTAGGCATCATAACCGAGACAAACCCAAAACCTTTGCCCAAATAAGATAAATCAAAGCTATAATAGTTCAAAAAAGAATCAGCCATTAAAGACCTATTTAGAATACCAAATCGGATTGACAGCAATTTAAATAAATCTGGATATAAACTAATCAAGCCGACATAGACATAAGCACTAAAAAACAGTGTGACCAGCACAATATAATATTTTGTTGGTTTTTCCCATTTCCGAAGAATAAAATCCGTCAAGAAGTAAACAATTAGTGCAAGTGCAGCACCAGCAAAACTAATTCTTTTCATGATAAGGTACATGATAATAACACAAGATAATATTTTCCACAAATTGTTCCTATCACGCCTTAACAGATAATAAATCAATAACAGGTTCAATGCAAAAGCTGTACTATGAAGTTCAAATACCGGCTGATATGTATTAAGCGGATCGATGATATGCTGGATGAACCCTTGCCATCCAATTCTGCCAAAAGACATCATAATGTGTACAATATAGTTGACAATGAATCCATAACACAATACATCTGGGGCTCTGTCCTTAAATATATAAACCAGCGTCGCACAAACAACTATTGTCATCATAGCAATAAATATTGATCCAAATGCTCTGTTGACAAATTTCATTCCCTGATGATTTATTTGTATTAAAATAATGGTATAAATTAAAATTGCTGCATAGGGAATTATTCCCAGAAAAAAATATTTCTTAAATATATATATTCCATATTTAATTGAGTACCCTGACAGGATATTGACAGCATATAAAAAAATCAATAATGAAAAGACAATAAATGGGTACAACCAGGTTGTTTCAGTCTTCAAAGACTCCGAAAAAGCGATTGCTACAAGCAAAGCTCCCAACATAGTTTTTAAATTAACTCTTATTTTCATTACTCTTATTCCTTCCCGCATCAAAATCGATTTGTCAGAATTCCGTACTTAAGCATAAGAGTTCCAGCAAACTTTGTCCTTTTGAATTCTCTGTCAAATATCAAGTCTATTTTTGTCTTTGTAGACTTTTTATAATCAGCCATCTTCCGCAAAAATGTCATGTCATCTGCGACAATTAAATCGCTGTAACCTTCTAATAAGTCATAAGACAAATTGGGATATGTTTTTCCTGCCAAAGTTTCCTTAATCCGATAACGAATGCCAGACCACCGAGTACCTTCGCCAGTAACACTGCTGTCATACCGTATCCAATAATATAGGCCTTCATCAACGAAATATATTTTCCCAAACCAATAACAAATCGCACCGGCCCAGGCATCATGAGGAACGCATCCTCCTTTCGGAAAACGTCTGCATATCAATTCTTTAGCAGCATGGTTAAAAACTGTTGCTGCCCCGTAATTATAGGTTTGTGTTAAGACAATCTTCTTATTCAGTTGTTCCGGATGCAATACCAAAACCTGCTCACTGAACGGTTCGAGATTTTCATCAGACCGTATCATTTGGCAATAGGATAACTTTGCACCTTGGTAAGTGTCTTCTTCCATAGGCAGAATAGATTTGAATAATTTATCCTTCATCCACACATCATCTTGATCAGCAAATGCATAATAGTCCGCTTCTCCTGCCATACACAGTGCATCCCAAAAACTTTTTTCATATCCTTCATTTTCCCCAATTATATAATTGATCTGTTTATCCGGATTTTCATCTTTGTAGCGTTTGATAACTTCTACAGTATCATCGGAGCTATGATCATCGCGGATTAAAACAAAAATGTTGACACCTTTTTGTTCAAATATAGAATCTAATTGCCTTTCAAGATGTAGGCTCCCGTTATATGTGGACATTACCACTGCTACTGTCTTTTTATTAGTCATCAATCCGTACCTCTAAGAAACAATTTTAGACTTAAAAATGTTGCTCTTGTTATAACGCCGACGGACTTGCTTTTTCTGCCAATCTGCAATCCCAGTCCACAGCATTTAACTAAAGCTAAAAAATGATATTTGATATCTCCCATCAGCTTCGCGTGATGGTATATATCCACTATCCTCAGTTGTAAACGTTTCCAGCCAGCTTCCGGCGTTAATTCTGCGCCTCTCTGATAAAAATTCTGAAGAATCTCTGTATCTATCCTTCCAAATTTTCTTCCTAACGCTCTTTGCTCACAGAAAAAGAACTGATCTACCTGATCAACGAACAGATTTTCATTAAATCTGTAATTGTCGAAGACTCTCATTCGCACGCAAAGGCAGCTTGCTATCGCATTAAAGCTGTCTTGCGGAACCTCTTGCTTTGCAGATGAAATAAAATGATTTCTTAAAAAATGAAATTCATTCGGAGAATAGATTACACCATCTTGTCCACGAATGACCGGCGCAAAAATATCAATCTCCTGTTGTACTTCCAATGCTATATATAATTTGTCAAAATATTCCGCAGTCACTTCAGTGTCATCATCAAACAACACGATAGCGTCTGATTCTTTACAATGATCAATCGCAGCATTATAGGCTTTTGATAATCCCTGATTACCGTGCATGGTCAAATAGCGTATCTCATTTTCGTAACAATATTCCTGATTATTATTTTTCAGTTCGCTGTTATCGACGACTAATATATCCATATGGCGGTCAATCTCTTTTAATTTTTGACAAGTAAGAGATTGCTTGATTTCTTTGTTATAAATTACAACAATAGCCGTTATCTTATCCCTCATAGCTGCGAATCACTCCTGACAACTCCATTGCTATATTCGTCTCTTGATTTTATTTCAGAATCTATTATTCGGTTGATTCAGAACGACCATCAGACTTTATTCTGTTCCTGATATGCAAGATCCTCATTAACGATTTCCTCACTAGTTTTATCCTTCAACTGCTCCTGGCTAGCGGCGCTCAACCCATTGTTAATCTGTGCATGCGTATCACATGTGCTGCACTTATCGAGTTCTTCTTTTGTAACCTTGCCGTCCCGGTAATCACGACAAACCTTATTCTCATACATACTATACGGCTTGCTCGTAAACAAGCTCTTGACCTTGTGCCTTATCACCCACCATGCCGGTTTCCAGATATACTTGTGCATCGCCGGGCTGACCGAACCGATCATCCAGCACTGCCTGTCGCAGCAGCGGACCTTTTTCCTTACCTGTTCCGCCTCCGGGCTGTTCCAAAGCTCATCCCATGTCTGCGCGTTCAGATTTCCCATCACTTCCTTATCCTTCGTCCCATTACAGGGCATCACATCGCCATAAGGATCGATAAAGAATGTATCGAAACTCATGTCGCATGGAAGCAGACGCGGCTGCCCGTAAATGTAGTTAATCAGTCCATGATTGAAGTAGGCCCTGAACCATTTCTTTGGACTATTGCTTGCCAAGAGTTTATTGATAAGGTTTTCAAAATTCTGCGCCACCATTGGGCGGTCATGAATGATATTTTTCGCCTCTACGAAATAAAAGCTGTTGTGCAGGCTAGCCGTGGCAAACTCCATATCCATTTCATCTGAAATCTGATATAACGGAACGAGATCCGGCGCGTTTTTATCCTGTACCGTCATGCCGAATCCGACATCTTTCATGCCCATATCCACCAGTGTTTTCAATGTCTGATAACCACGCTGATATCCGTTTTCAAGCCCTCTTATCTCATTGTTTGTCTGTTCCAGGCCCTCGATGGAAATCCGTATGCCAACCTGCGGAAATTCTCTGCACAGTTCTACAATACGGTCGGTGAAAAAACCATTTGTGGATATGACAATTCGATCTGATTTCTTATACAATTCACGCACAATATCTTTTAAATCCGTGCGGATAAAAGGCTCGCCGCCCGTGATATTGGTAAAATACATCTTAGGCATTTTTTTTATCGTCTCAACACTGATCTCCTCCTCCGGTTTGGAGGGAGCCTTATAGCGGTTACACATGGAACACCTTGCATTGCAGCGGTAGGTCACTATGACGGTTCCATTTAATTTTTTTCCCTGAACATTTTCAGACATTGATTTTCTCCTATCCAACGAATGATTATTCCGCTTGCCATTTTGACCAAAACAGCCAGTAGTACTGTAAGCACTACGGAAGTCCATATAAACAGCCCTGAATTAGTACCTGATAGTATATAAGCTGTAATTTCAAAAACGATTCTATGCAAAAGATACACGTCATATGAAATGCTTCCCAAAAAAGCAAGTACCTTATTTCCTATAGTTACCTTTCTTATTATCTGTAATATCAGTAATATAAGAATTGCTCCCAGTAAAACTTTCAGACAGTAACTGCCATAAAATTCTACGGATTTAAATTTCAAGTAGGAAATACCCACAATGCCTCCTAATATTATCATCACTGCGCACTTGAACATCCAGTGTTTTTCTGTCCATAATTTTATCCTTTCATAAAAAACAGCCAGCAGAATTCCATACATAAATCCAAGACTCTCCGGAGCCCATCCCATACACGGAATAAAATAATTTATCACACTGTACATCAGTACAAACAGACAAATGCAGCCGTCCGACCAGTACCCCCCCCGGAACTCCTAATTTATATGACAGATAATGCATCAGCCAGAAAAACAAATAAAAAAGCAACAGCACTCGGACCCAAGCATCTATATTTAAAAATGCAACCAGTTGAACCTTCTGTTCTGTGGCTATAAGAAAAATTACATTTACAATATTGCACATCAGAGCAGGTATTAAAAGTGCAGGCAGCCTTCTGCGCCAAAAATGCTTCAAATAATTTTTCTTATTTTTTATGCCATATTTGAGTCCATAAGCAGATGACATAAAAAAGAATGTAACTCCAATGTAAGCAAAACTTCCTATCATGTCCTGAATTCTGTTCTGATATCCAGAAGGAATATGTACCAGAACGACAATAATGCAGGACAGCCCTTTTAACATCTGCGAATCATAAAAGTCAAAAAAATACTCTTTTCCCGGTAGATACTTTGCTCCTGCCAGAACAATTACCACATATAGGGCTATGAATATAAGCATCAAAATACATGTCATTTTCTGTCACCTTCATTTAAAATCCTCAACATCACCTTATTTTCCTATCACCGATACAATCTTATCCGATAAAAGGCACTGCTATATTTTGCGGCATGAAAGTTTTCTATGGATACCTGTTATCACCTTTTCAACAAACAAACTGGCTTTTCTTATTGTTTTTCCAAACAACAACCGTATAATTCCATCAATAATAAAACAGGCTGCTAATATGAATATCGCATAGACGAAAACAATAGCTATACTCGTGTTATGATTCGTATTCAACACTTGCGTAATCACAGTATTTCTCCATATGATATCTCTAATCATAGGATTATCATGTATTAAATAAGTACCCAGAACACATCTTGCTAACAGGTTAATTGTATCATTGTGAATTATCTTATTAATGGCAATACCAAATGCGCCAACCGCTATCATCATCTCAAACAAGTCGTGAAAATGGGTCACTTGCGCTTTGGAACTTAAAGATGCAAATCTAATCAGAACAAAATATAAAGTGCTATCACTTACCACAAGGCCACCTGTACCCGCAAATAAAAGACCACAAAACAATTTCTTTCTGCCATTTGCACACCCGCATTTAGATAAAAGCGATCCAATTAAGTACATAATGACAAACTCTTCAAGTGTGTTCCCTACGTTCATAAAGGTTTTAGCGAACAGACTCCCTGCTAAATATCGAACTGCAATAATAATGATAATAAGTCTCATTAAATTCTTTTCGCTAATATTCTTTATGAAAATGTTGAGAAACGGAATCAGTAGCAGTAACAACATAAAGCAAGTTACAAACCAATTTAGACCAAACCATATTGGAAATACCGATTCAATAATCATTTTAACCGACACTTGGACGCTAGCAAAACATAGGACAATGCAAATTAAAGCCGAGTATAAATGATCAATCACAAAAAGATTTGAAAACTTCTTGATCATAAATCCATCGCTTTTTGCCGAGAAGTAGCCCGTAATTAAAATAAATATACGATTGGCAATACCACCCCCCGCAGACAAAATATAGGTCATCACGTTGGAAACATGGTTTGCAAGCTGCATATTATAATTGCTATTATCTATTATTCCATGCCTGCAAGCGTGCCCCAAAACAATGAAAAAAATAGAGGTAATCCTAAGGAGTTCTATGCTGCTGTTCCTATTTTTATACTGATCCACATTTTCTCCCCCCAGTCTATCTATTATTGTAATTGCCGATTATAAAATTATGAATTGCAACCGATCTGCATACTCTTCTGTCTTTAAATCCCTGAAATCATCAAATACAACAATCCTCTTAAGTTCTCAGCACTTGAACAGGTAAGTTCATTCACTCAATATGACATCTCCGTCAGCATCTTTTACAGTTTTCTGCTTTCTATAAATCAAATATTCCTTACCCTCTGTATAAGGCTATCGTCCTCTCTGCCACATCATCCCAACTATATTTATCACAAATATAATCAGACACTACCTTTTTATAAGAGAACACTTTATCTTTATCCTCACAGAGCATCTGCAATTTATCATGCAGATCAGCAACATTTCCTTTCTTAAACGCAACTGCCTGATTCCCGACCACCTCGGTACACTCCGGGATATCCGATACCAAGCAGCAATTTCCATAACTCATAGCTTCAAGAAGACTTAACGGCATGCCCTCCAAATCGCTGGGAAGTACATAAACATATGCATTGCTGTACAGTTCTTCCAGAATCCGTCCCTGAACAAAACCTGTGAAAAAAATCCTGTCATCGCCTTTTGCGAGTTCCTTAAGCTCGTCCATATAATCACTCGTATCGGACGCCCCGCCGGCAATCACCAGTTTTTTATCTGTTTTTATATCCTTAAATGCCTGGATCAAATAATGAATACCCTTTTCCGGGACGATTCTTCCGAGATAGAGAATATAATTATCTTTTTCAAGTCCCCATTTTCCCTTGATCAACTCAGCAGATCTTATCGACTTTTGGCACACGCCATTCGGAATATGCACAGTCTCTCTTCCATATGTATCCTTGAAGTATCTCTGGACATTTCTGCTCAACACAATAATTTCATCCGCATATTTCGCCGCAATCTTCTCTCCAAATTTAATATATCTGCTGGCAAACCCGCCCCACTTAGCACGCTGCCAGTCAATGCCATGAATTGTAGCAACACATCTTTTTCCCATCAACTTGGGAAACCACAGCATAGCGCACGGCCCTTCCGCATGAAAATGAACTATATCGTATTTCCCAAAGGCTGCTTTTACCGCCGCTGATATGGAAGAACTCATGGCGGCATAGCCTTTATGATTAATCGTAAAAACAGTTTTCAGCTTCACGCCCTTATACTCATCTTTCTTTTCACCGTCAAACTCACTGCCGCTCACATGGTGGCCTCTCCGGTTAAAACATGTCACCTTATGCCCTAACCGGACCATCCGTGTACTCAATTCTTCAACAACGACTTCGATACCGCCCTCGCGGGAAGGAATGCGTTTATGGCCTAGCATACAGATATTCAGTTGTCTCTCCATTCCTTCCAGCACTTTATACTCCTTGTTATGTGTTATGACTATTGTATAATTATAGATATCTACTTTTTTTAAGTCATATCAAAAAAAGCGTGCTTCGCCACTCCCGACCCTCCGGGCCGGAATTTCCTATGGCAATCCTGCACGCTCTATATCCGCCAGATTCCAGCAATGCGACACTCGACATTCCCTCCTCTGGTTTCCTGTCTACTTCTTTATTGCATCTTCTGTTAGAGATATTTCTAACAAAATGTCACAAATATCAAATTGAAAAAATAAACGATACCGTTTATTTCAATCTTTTTCTGCCATGATTTCCTCTTTTGAAAAGACCACTTCCGTGGGGTGTTCAAACAGCTCAATCCTCACACGCCACTCGTCTTTTTCCTCATTGGTATTCAAAAGGATTCCTTGCATCCCAGCGAAAACGCCGGACTTTACTTTCACAGTCTCTCCAGCTAAAATCTCAGTTTTTGCTAAAGTTTCAGTTTCCGCTGAATCTTTATCTCCCGATAAAATCTCATTTTCTACTGAACTTTTAGTCCCTGATGAGACGCCAGCCTCAGAACTAATCCTCGTACTCGCATAAGTCTCCAGCCTGTCCTTTTTCAGCTTCTCGAACTGCTCCTCGGACAGTCTCGCAACAATCTCCAGCCCCACTTCCACCGGCGTCATTCTTCCAAAGAAATTGATCTCCAGCTTAGCGATCCGCCTGTGCCTGTCCACCTTTCGAATGAATCCATAATGGTTGCGCAGCGGCCCCTCCGTGATACATACCCGGTCGCCGATGATAAATCCCTTCGAGCATTCCACGATGTATTCCTCGTTCATCATGCCCCGGAGAAATTCCTTCTCCTTCTTCTGAATGGGAGCAATCTTCTCCGCATTCCGCAGCACCTTAGTGAGCCGGTCGATATGCGACAGCTCCTTCATCACGGCGTCCACATTCCCCGTGTCCACGAAAAAATAGCCCGGGAACAGCACCTTCTTCACGTCATGCCACTGCTTTCGAAAATGCATCTTGTCGATGTAGAGCGG
>CANRJU010000058.1 GCA_947631075.1 uncultured Lachnospiraceae bacterium | reverse complement strand
GTCCGGAATGATGGAATACTCGCTTCCGTGCAGCGATTCCACGCCCCGGATGCGAATCGCGTCCGTACCGGCGCCCTTGATGTTGGCTCCCATGCTGTTCAGAAAGTTGGCCACGTCTACGATGTGGGGCTCCTTGGCCGGGTTCTCAATGATTGTTTTCCCCTCTGCCATGCAGGCCGCCATCATAATGTTGATCGTGGCTCCTACGCTGGGGCAGTCCAGGTAAATATGGTGCCCCACCAGTCTCTCCGCCCTGGCGTCGATCTTGCCGTGGTGAATCGACACCTCGGCTCCCAACTGCTCAAATCCCTTGATGTGCTGGTCGATGGGGCGGCTGCCGATCTGACATCCCCCCGGAAGCGCTACCAGCGCCTTTTTATATTTGCCGAGAAGGGCCCCTACCAAATAGTAGGAACCGCGAATCTTGCGGATCGCCTCCTCGTCTACACTGACGTCGTTAATTAAGGCCCCATTGATGCGCACGGTGTGCCGGTCCAGTCTCTCTACAATGGCTCCGATGCTCTCAATCGCGTCTAATAATACCCGGACGTCGTCGACATCCGGCAGATTCTCTATCTTTACTGGCTCATTGGCCATGATTGCTGCCACAATAATCCCTAGCGCGGCATTCTTGGCGCCGCCGATCACTACTTCCCCGCGCAGCGGAACGCCTCCCTTTATAATATACTGTTTCATCGCTACCTCCACGAATGGAACCTTGTTTCTTCGTTATTATACCACAATTTTGACATTTGTAAAACGGTAATTAAATTTTTTACACTATTTTTTCACATATTTTTGCGGACGGAATCACATGCGCACCCGATACTCCATCATATCGGCCAATTCCGTGTAAATGGACAGGAAGCAGTCCATCTCGTCAAAGGGCCCCGACAGCATCAGCACGATCTTGTCGCCGTACTCCTTCATGCACTCAATCACGGACTCGACAGACTCCTTGGAGAGCTCCGGCGCGTCCGTGATGAGAACGCAGCCCCCCAACAGCTTATCCATCTGGTCTCTCAGCTCCAGCTCGTTCAGCTTGTCCGCCGTAATCTTCACAATGCTTCTGGCACACACGCTGCCCAGATTATTCAGCTCTTTTGTGATCCGCTTGGCCACAGCCAGCGTGATCCGCTCCTCGCCCCCCGCAAATACAAAGTGGGCGCTCCCCTTATTTTTCTTCAGGCGGTGGATCGTCCCCTTGAGCGTGCGGTAGGAAATTCCCCGCTGGGAGGTGTCCTCCGCGTCCTCGTCCGGCATCTCGTCCAACTGATCTAACGGCGTGCTCTCCGCCGCCTTCTCCCTCTGCTCCTGGACTTTTACCTCTACCTCCGGCCGGGGCTCAGATGCCATTTCTTCCGCTATAGGCGTCTCCGGTTCCGGGACTTTCGGAGGTTCCGCCTCTTTAGACGATTTCTTCCTCGGCTTCTTGACCCGGATCTTTATATCCGGCTCGGACTCGTCCGTCCGGGAAACTTCCGCTTCGGATTCTTCTGTCTCCTCGGATAACGGCTCCGCCTCATCCTCCAAATCCGTAACCGGAACCTGGGGCGCCGCGAAGGCAATTCGGTCCGGCGTTTCCGACATCTCCACCTCCGGAATCTCCTCGTCTGTCGGCGGCTGCCAGTCCTCTCTCTCGCAACGGGCCCTCAGCTCATCCGCCTTTTGCACGATCTCGCCCTCGCCGAACCACAGCTTCAGATCCCGGCACTCCTGGATGCACTCGCTGCGCATCCCCTCCTGCTCGTACAGCCGGGCAAGCTGATAGCCCCATTTCTCCGTGTATTCCTCTTTTTTCAACTCCTGCAGAATGTCGATCAGCACCTGCCGGGAAGCCCCCTCCGCCTTGGCCAGCAGATAGCGCAGCTCATAGGTGTCCAGCGTGACCTCCCCCGTCATCTCATAGGCGAGGAACAGCTCTCTGGCCTCCTCCATCTCCCCCAGCCGCAGCACCAGGCGCAGCAGACGGTTCAGCACATGCCGGGAGTGATTTCTCTCATATATGATGTAATAAATCTCTTTTTTCTTTTCCAGGCGCTCCGCCTTTTCATACAGATCAGCGAAAAGGTTCAGATCCTCTGTGGACTCCACATCCTCCAGAGACATCTTGTCAATCATCTCCAGCGCCTCAACATACTTATTCTCATCGATCAGTTCACGAATCCAGGCGCTTTTCCGCGCCATCTCCTGTCGCTTTCCCATGATATCTTACCCCTTTGTGTCTCACAAAACAAATGCCTCCTGTTCCAAAACCCAATCACAGAAAGCATCTCTCCTCATGTCAATACTGTATTAAGATAATACAGGATCAAAATACTCTCTGACCCTGACATCTGCTTTGCTTATTATATATATAAAATCCGCGCGTCCCGCTTCGAACCAGGATTCAAAGACGTTACCAGAGCAGTTAGCTCGGCCCAGGCACCCTCGCGTCACACAGAAAGGATTGCTTAGTGCTGCTTCATTCCTGACCTGACACGGTTCACAAGTTCCTGTTGCACAAGACCCAGACGTCAACGCCACTTACTCCGGGCAGCTCTCCGTCTCCCGGCCCTCGGCGGAACAACACCCCTGCTATAGCGGATTGCAGGTACAGGGCACCGCTGACTCCCCGGCTGCGCGGAAATCTGACAACTTATGATACATGCTGATTATATCCATTTTGCTCTCTCATGTCAACCGCAACCCGATGTTTTTTTTCTCTCCCTCAGTTCTTTGAAAAAATCTGTCATCAGACTGCCGCACTGCGCGCCCAGCACTCCCGTGACCACTTCCGCCTGGTGATTGAACCCCGGATTCCGCAAAAGATTCAGCACAGAACCGGCGCATCCGGCCTTGGGATTCATACTGCCGATGACCACTCTCGGAATCCGCGCCTGCACGATCGCCCCGGCGCACATGGGACACGGCTCCAGGGTAATATACATGGTGCAATCTTCCAGCCGCCAGTCCCCTATGACCCTGCTCGCCTTGTTGATCGCCAGGATCTCCGCGTGGGCCAGCGTGTTTTTCTTCCAGTTCCTCTTATTATATCCTCTCGCTATGATCTGCCCCTGATGCACGATCACGCAGCCGATCGGCGTCTCCTGCCGCCGGTACGCCCTCTTGGCCTGGGCAATGGCCGCCCTCATAAAAGTTTCATCCAATATCCGTAGTCCCCCATCGTCACTCTTTTCTTCTTTGTGCCCTTGAACCGGTCAAATCCGAACTGCCCCGCCAGAAATTGCTCTCTGCGGTGGAACTGCCCCGGTACTCCCAGGTAGTATTTTCCTTCCTTATAAGCATACAACAAATGTCTGTAATTGTAAAACCCCTGCATCAAAAAAGTATTTTTCGCGTAGTGCCAGTAATCCATGGGCAGCTTGAACAAATCCTGGGGATCCATCTGCCGGCACCACTCCAGCTCGTCGTCCTCAAAGGGGTACATCTCCGGCAGGGAATCCAGAGAAGGGCCCGTCCCCCGCGGGATTTCCGCCGCGCTCGCCGCCGTTTCCGCATCTGTCGCGACTGCATCCGCGGCGTCTGTCTTGATTGTGCCCATGGCGTCTGTCGTGACTGTGCCCATGGCATCTGACGTGACTGCGCCCATGGCGTCTGTCTTGACTGTGCCCGCGGCGGTCTGCTGCCTGTTTTCTTCTTCCCGCTGTCTGGCGAAAACGATGCTCCCGTACTCGATTCTCCCCTTATAATCCGGGCACTCCCCCACCAGATAGCAGTCCTGCCTGCCAATAAAAAATCCCAGAATATCCTTCACATACCACTCCATTTTTCTCGTGGAAAATGTCTGTTCAAAATCCCATTCCCGCTCATACGGAGCTTTCCCGAGGAGCACCGGATACAATTTCTGTTCCCTTTCGTAAACCGCGTATATGGGGAGTCCCCCAAAGGGATGCTCCTCCGGCATGGTGAGATGCAGCCGCCAGCGGTTCGGCCACATCTCCAGCCGGACAAACCCGGCCTGCGGGGACTGCACCCCTCCCTCTCTTTTTCTCAGATAAATAATTTTACGCATATAGTCGCCCACCGTTTACCCCTCCTGTCATGCTGGTCGTTTGTATACTATATGCTTGTCAGGCCCGGACTATGAAATAAAAAGCAACAAAAAAATCTCCCCGCAGCGAATCCCGCCACAGGAAGATCATTTCTGTCTGAACCATTACAATGTTGAGGCCAAAAACCTTTGCCCCCTGATATTACCGATTTCTTCGCGCCGCCAAAATCAGCACAGTGTCAACTGCACGTCCTTCGTAATCACGTCCGTATAGCTGTAGGATACGGTCTGAACGGTATTCTCCGCCTCATTCCGGACTTCTACGAGAAAAATACAGGGATATGTCTCCCGGATCACGCCCTCCGTCACGTCGTACTTGTGACGTCCCAGATTGCATCGCACCATCACTCTGCCACCTATATGTTTTGAAACAGCCCGGCGTACATTTCCTACTGCGGCATTCATCATAATCATATACCTCCGATCTAAAACCACGACATATTGCTACTAATTGCATAGTATACCACATTATGTCTGATTTGTCAATTCGTGCCATGCCATCCGGACACAGGCACGCTACTATCAGTATATGAATTTTTTGGAAAATTATTCATGCTCTTTTCGCAGGATGCGGTCAAAAATAGCCGCCGCCACTTCTTCCTTCGTCATAATCGGAAGCTCCTCCGCGCCGTCCTGTGTGATAATCGTGACCACATTGGTATCCGTGCCGAACCCGGCTCCCTCCACCCGCAGATTGTTTGCCACAATCATGTCCGCGTTTTTCTTTTCCCGCTTCTTCCGGGAATTTTCCAGCAGATTTTCCGTCTCCATGGAAAATCCGCACACGAACTGGCCGGGCTTCTTGCGCTCGCCCACCCACGCCAGAATATCGGTCGTCCGCACCAGGGGAACCGAGAGCTCGTCCTCCTGCTTTTTTATCTTCTCCCCGCTCACGCGCGCCGGGGTGTAATCCGCCACTGCGGCGGCCTTGATGATGATATCCTGCTCTCCCGCCGCCTCTTTTACCGCGAGGAACATATCCTCCGCGCTCTCCACGGGAACCTCTTTCACGCCGAGCGGCGCTTCCCTGCCCTGTACCGCGCTCACGAGCGTCACGTCCGCGCCGCGGCGGCTCGCCACCGTGGCGAGGGCGTACCCCATCTTCCCCGTAGAGTGGTTGGTGATATAGCGCACGGGATCGAGCGCCTCTCTAGTCGCTCCCGCCGTGATCAGGACTTTTTTGCCCTTCATGTCGTGAGGATACTCAATCTCCCGCAAAATGTAGGAGAGCAGCGCCTCCTCCGACGGCATCTTGCCCTTTCCCACCGCCCGGCACGCGAGCCGCCCGGTGTCCGGCTCCACCACTTCCATACCGAAATCCCGTAATTTCTGGAGATTGGACTGGGTAATGGGATTTTCATACATATTCGTATTCATGGCGGGCGCGACGATTTTTTTGCAGGTGCAGGCGAGTACCGTCGTGCTCAGCATATCGTCCGCCATGCCGTTTGCCATCCGGGCAATAATATTGGCGGAAGCAGGCGCGACAAGCACCACATCCGCCCTCTCTCCCAGCGCAACATGTTCTATATTATAATTAAAATTCCGGTCAAAGGTGTCCACCAGGCACTTGTGCCCCGTCAGCGTCTCAAAGGTGATCGGATTGATAAAATTCACCGCGTTTTTCGTCATGAGCACATGGACGTCGGCATTCAGCTTCACCAACATGCTGGTGAGATTCGCAATTTTGTAGGCCGCGATGCTCCCGGTAATCCCCAGGACCACCGTCTTTCCCTCTAACATAAGCTACCTCCGTTCCTAGACATCCTCCGAGAGCTGCCCGTGCTTTTCATAGCTGGAAATCTTTTTAATATGATTTTTCTCATCCACAAAGACCACCTTCGGCTTGTGCTCCTTCGCCTCCTCCGGCGTCATGTCGCAGTAGCTCATGATAATGATGTGGTCCCCCGGCTGCACCATGCGCGCCGCCGCCCCGTTCAGACAGATCATGCCGCTGCCCGGCTCCCCGGAAATGGTATACGTCTCAAAGCGGCTGCCGCTCTCCACATCCACGATCTGTACCTTTTCATATTCAAAAATGCCCGCCGCCTTCATCAGCTCCGGATCTACCGTTATGCTTCCCACATAATTCAGCTCCGCCTCCACGACTACCGCGCGGTGGATTTTTCCCTTCAGCATCTGAATCGTCATATATTCCTCCATTCTGGAGCGTAGCGACAGAAATACGAGCAAAAAGCAGCATAGCTGTTTTTGCTCTGTACATCAAAGCAATTTGTGAGCGCTCCAAAGAACTGAAAGTTCTTCTCACAAATTGCCGTGTGAAAAATCAGCGCTTCGGCGTGATTTTTCACACTGAAACCTCCATGCATTTACAATGTCACAATAAAATTATCGATAAGTCTTGTCTTTCCTATATAAACCGCCACGGCTGCCAGCACGGAGCCCGTGATGGTGTCGATGGGCGAAATGGTATCAAAATCCACCAGCTCCACATAATCAATCCGCGCCAACGGCTCCGTCTCGATTACCTCCCGGATGGCATCCGCCACCTTTGCCGCGCTTTTCTCCCCGGCGCGCACCAGCTCCTCGCCCTTTGTCAGCCCCTTGTGCAAAATCACGGCCGCCTTGCGCTCCTCCGGCGAGAGGTAGGTGTTGCGGGAGCTCTTTGCCAGGCCGTCCTCCTCCCTCACAATCGGGCAGCCCACAATCTCCAGGTCAAAATTCAGATCCCGCACCATGCGGCGCACTACCGCCAACTGCTGGGCGTCCTTCTGCCCGAAATACGCCTTGTCCGGGTGCACGATGTTGAACAGCTTCCCCACGACCGTGCAGACGCCGCGGAAATGCGTCGGCCTCGTCTTTCCGCACAGCCCCTTCGTGAGATTCTCCATATCTATATAGGTACAGAAATCGTCAAAATACATGTCCTCTTTTTCCGGGTGGAAAATAAGCGCCGCCCCGGCCTGTTCGCAGAGCGCCGCGTCGCGCTCCAGATCCCTGGGATACGTCGCCAGATCCTCGGTAGGACCGAACTGGATGGGATTGACAAATACGCTGACCACCACCCGGTCATTCTCCGCCACCGCCCGGTCAATCAGGCTCTTGTGCCCCTCGTGGAGATACCCCATCGTGGGCACCAGCCCCACGGAGAGTCCCTCCGACCGCCATTTTTTCACTTCATTTCTCACTTCATCTACCGTCGATACGATTTTCATAATATTCTCCGTTCCGGAGCGTTTGCGCGACGACGGCGACGAGAAATTCGTAAATACGATTTCTCGTCTGCCATCAAAAACTAATTGTGAACGCTCCAAAGAACTGAAAGTTCTTCTCACAATTAGTCGTGTGAAAAATAAGCTATCGAGCTTATTTTTCACACTGTCTCCATTTCTTATCAATACAACTTCTCTATAATATCATCGTCCATCTTATACTCGTGCTCCTCCGCCGGGAACGCGCCGCTCTGAATCTCCTCGCGATACCTCGCGAAAGCGTCCTTCATCACCTCGCCGAGCTTGGCGTAGCACTTCACGAACTTCGGCGTAAAATCCGAGAACATCCCCAGCATATCCTGGTACACGAGCACCTGTCCGTCGCAGCCATTCCCGGCGCCGATGCCGATCGTCGGTATCACAAGCTTCTCGGTAATGAGGTCCGCGAGCTTTC
Organism: uncultured Lachnospiraceae bacterium; assembly: GCA_947631075.1. Lineage (GTDB taxonomy): Bacteria > Bacillota > Clostridia > Lachnospirales > Lachnospiraceae > Eubacterium_F. Next base: position 4,641 of record CANRJU010000058.1, on the reverse strand, counting down.
TCGGAATCCCCTCCAGCACGACCGCGAAAGCGCCCGCCTCCTGCACAGCCTCGGCGTCCGCCAGAAGTTTCTTCGCCGCAGCTTCTGTCTTGCCCTGTACCTTAAAGCCGCCAAACGCGTTAATCGACTGCGGCGTCAGCCCCAGATGGGCGCACACCGGAATACCCGCCGCCGTAATCGCGCGGATCTGAGGAACCACTTCCGCTCCTCCCTCCAGCTTCACCGCGCCGGCGCGGCCCTCCTTCATCAGCCGCCCCGCGTTGACCACCGCGTCATAGACCGAAGTCTGGTAGGACATAAACGGCATGTCGATAATGACCAGGGCGTTCTTCGCCCCCCTCGCGACCGCCGCGCCGTGGTGGATCATGTCCTCCATCGTGACCGAAATCGTGTCCTCATAGCCGAGGATCACATTCCCCAGGGAATCGCCCACAAGAATACTGTTGACCCCCGCCTCGTCCATCAGCTTCGCCGTGGAATAATCGTAGGCGGTCAGCATGGAAATCTTCTCGCCCTTCTCCTTCATCTGGCGAAATGTGACGACTGTATTTTTCATATTCATCCTCCATTCCGGAGCGGACAGCAGCCGCTTCCTGATTCATGATTGATATGTTTATACTTGTCAAAAAATATGGATTAAGTCAGCGAGCGCGCACATTGCATGTCAAAAACATACAAATGCACATTTTGAGCATGTGCCCAAAACATACATAGGAAGGATGGTGTCTCCATCCCTGCAGAAAAATTATGGATAAAATAAATTTTGTATGATGCAGTTTCCTATGAATACCGCTCAATGACCAGAATAGCACAGGTTTTTATTTTTTGCAACCTTGCTTTTTATAAAGAAGTGTGATATACTTATCGAGTACGCAGATATGGTTCATCGGTAGAACGCTAGCTTCCCAAGCTGGAAAGGCGGGTTCGACTCCCGTTATCTGCTTTTTATATTTGGAAAAATTATTTTGTAATTTATAATGTTATAATGTCTGTCGGCAGAGTTCATGGGCAATTCGGATCAACTGATCCACCTTTTCAAGCGTGCGCGGCTCAATCCGTTCAATGGACGCCACGACGCTGTATTCTCTCTCCGCTCCCGTCAGGATGAAGTCTGTGCTGACTTCCAGGGCATCGGCAAGGTTTTTCAGGGTCCGGGCTGAGAATCCCTTATGTTTTACTTCAATTTCATACAGGAACTTGGCGGATATTCCGGCCAGCTCCGCGAGCTGTTCCCTCGTATATCCTCTGTCATCTCTCAGTTTTCGGATTCTCCTGTGTACATCCGTATCCTCTGTATAAGTCACGCGTGCTCCACCTCCCCCGTGCAAAACAGACACGAACAGTTGTTCTTTTTCAACATTTTCTATGCTAACAATAATGCCCTTTTGTCAAAATTAAATTTGACAAAGCGTTATAAACTAAGTGTAAATAATACAGAAATTTTTTGTTTGGGTTTCTAAAATCTTTTAAGGCAGTTCAAAAACATATTTAAAGAAAAAACCCATTTCAGCGCCTTACTTTATCCCAGACATGAGAATCTAAAAACATCTTCCCGATACTCCGGCAGGACATATTCCTCCCACAGATTTTGGCCCAAAAGTCCCGAAAAACCGTACTCGGCGTACATTCTCTCCACGATTTCCACCACTCTCCTGACCGCCTTCGCCGACGGATCGCGCAGCAGCTCCAGCAGCGCCGCGTCCTGCGCGTCGCCCATCCCGATTCCCTCCAGCGCCTCCTCAAGCACCCGGTCCGGCATGGGCTCCCACTGCTCCTGCAGAACGCACGCTATCCCCACCACCGTGTCGAAAATACGCCCCGCCGCGCTGTGCAAATCCAACGGATTTCCGTCATTTTCCAGGAGTCGCTCCACTCTTTTTACAAGCACCCGGAAATCGTAGAGCTTTATGAGCAGGGCGCGCCTCCTCTCGCCCGGATAAAACATCCGTTTCCCCGCCTGATTCATGCAACGACACACCCAGCCGCTTTTATCGAACAGAACCCGGGCTCCCGCGTACCGCCAGTGATCCACCTGTCTGGGCGACTGAATGTTCTTCACAAAATACTCCCGACCTATGTAAAGAAGCAGAATCTTTCCGCCCGAAAATTCCCGCTCCTCGGATTTCCCGTGATACTCCGCGGGCGTGTCTCCCTCAATCAGAATCTCCCATTCCGCGCAGGCTCCGCCGCGCTCCCCGATCTGAATCACTCCCGCCACATTTTCACTGACCGCGTTCGCCAGCAGGCGCGCTATCTCTTTTTCCATGGTAAATCAGCCTCTCCTCTCCAGTATCCACAAGTACATCTTCCTTGCCGCCCACAATGCCAGCCTCAATGTAAGCTGACACACTGCCAGCAATGCCAGTCATAATGCAGGCAAACATACTGCCGTCCCGCTGCCATGCCGGCCACAACATCATCCACGACATAAACAGTATATAAAATCCTGGACGGGCGCTAAACCCGCCATTGTTCCGTTTCTCCTTACATTTTGGTATGTTTTTTCTTTATTCTCCGTTCATAATTATGAATTTTTTGAATAAGTAATCTTGACAACACACTCTCCTGACGTTACAATATGAATTAGAGTCTGAATTTACAAAAAAACTTTTGATTTTTATGAAAAAATCATGCAAATGATACAAATATGATGCATGTTTGTGTTATAATACGATAAGGAGGTTGTTATGTCCCTAAAATTTTTTCAGATATTGTTAAATGTTTCCGCTGCCCACGCACAGCGAAGCCGGGAGCTCTTTCAGACTTTGGATCTGTCCCCCGGCCAGCCCAAGATTCTCTGGAATCTGCGGATTCAGGAGGGCTACATGCAAAAGGACCTGGCCGCCAAGTGCAAGATCGCCCCGCCGTCCATGACGTCCCTTCTCAAAGGCATGGAGCAGAAAGGGCTGATTCGCAAGGAAAAGCGCCTGGTGTCCGGCGGCAAGCGCGCCTACTGCATTTATCTCACGGACGAGGGAAAGCGGCTGGCGGACATTGTGGCCGTGGAGATTGACCGACTGGAAGAAATCTGCTTCCGGGATTTTGACCCGGCCGATCGGGAGACGCTCTTTCAGCTCTTGGAGCGGGTCGGTGACAATCTTCTTTCCTATTAAAAAGTGCCGTTTTTATCATATAGGAATCGGAGCAGAGAGAATACTTAGGTTAAAAAGCAAGCTCGATAGCTTATTTTTTTGTGACATGCCGCTAATGCGAACAAGTTCGCGTTCGCTATGTAATAAGGATTAAAATGATTGAAATTATTAAAGAAAGGGTGAAATAACTATGAATTATCGAAGTGTAGGAAATTCCGGACTGAAAGTGAGCGAGATCGCCATCGGAAGCTGGATGACAGACTTAGGAGGATCGGAGCAGGCGGAGATCGCCAAGGAGACCATTCGTCTCGCCTATGAGAAGGGCGTCACATTTTTTGACTGCGCGGACGCCTACAGCGGCGGAGAGGCGGAGAGATTTCTCGGCCGGGTGCTAAAGGAGTACCGCCGAAGCTCTTATGTGGTATCCAGCAAGGTATTTTTCCCCACCGGCCCGGCGGCCACGGAGTGGGGCCTTTCGAGGAAACATATTTTTGAAAATATTGACCGCACTCTGACCAATATGGATCTGGACTATATCGATCTGTACTACTGCCACCGGTTCGACCCCACCACTCCCATGGAGGAGACCCTCCGGGCCCTCAGCAGCCTGGTAGACCAGGGGAAGATTTTGTACTACGGCGTCAGCGAGGAGTGGGGAGGCGCGAGACTGGAGCAGGCGCAGCGCATTATCGAGCGCTACAATCTCCATCCCCTGACCTCTCTCCAGCCCCAGTACAACATGATGGACCGCTACATTGAGCACGAAATCATGGGAATCTGCGAGAAATACGGCATCGGCATCACGCCGTTCTCGCCGCTGGCGCAGGGACTTCTGACGGGCAAATACAAAAAGGGACAGCCGTACCCGGAGGGATCCCGCGCGACCCATCAGGCGGATAAGCAGGTGAACAATCTTCTGACCGATGAAAATCTGGATAAGGTGGAGGCCATGAGCAAAATCGCGGAGGGGCTGGGGACCACCATGCCGATTCTGGCGCTCGCCTGGATTCTCCGAAAGGGCATTATCAGCAGCGTCATCACCGGCGCCAGCAAGCCATCCCAGCTGGACAGCAATCTGGCGGCCAGCGGCTTTGTCATCCCACCGGACGCGCTGGCTGAAATTGACCGGATCCTGGGCTTTACTCCTTTTGAACGTCATGTTGGATAGAAAATGAGGTGAAATCAAAAAAATGGAACAAGCAGAAAAAAAACCTACGATTGAGTTACAGAATATAAGCAAGAGCTACTACTCCGAGACAGCGGTGACACAGGCCCTCCGCAAAGTGAGCCTGTCGTTCCGCATGGGAGAATTTGTCGCCATCACCGGCGAGAGCGGAAGCGGCAAATCTACATTATTAAATATAATCGGCGGCATGGATTCCTTTGACGAGGGCGAGATGTACATAAACGGAGAGCCCACCTTCCAGTACGACGACCTGGACTGGGAGGACTACCGCCGCACCAAAATCGGCTATGTGTTCCAGGACTACAGCCTGATTGGCCACTACAGCGTTCTGGACAACGTCATGAGCGCCCTTGTCATCATGGG
>CANRJU010000057.1 GCA_947631075.1 uncultured Lachnospiraceae bacterium | reverse complement strand
ATAATTCCAAGCCATCTTTTCTTCATATGCTTCACCCTCCTTACCGGATATCATGCTCTGACGCCGTCAAAGCCGTTATATCCTGCCATTGTTTATTGCTTTTAACTATAAAACGATTCAAAGCCGGAAAATGTTGCAATTTTTGAAATTAATTTTTTAATAAAACAAACCGCTCCTCCACCGGATCGTAGGGCAGCAGGTTTTTCTCCGTTTCATCTTTGAGAAACAGAAGATTTTCCGCCCGCTTTTTCCCATACTGCATGACGTTGACCTGTACTCCCAGAAAATCCTTAGGGAACTTTTCTTTTTCCATAAAATCTATGCCTGCCGCGAACTTCACGGCGTTCTGCGTCACGACCGCGAGATCCTTCTCCTCTACGTCATCCAGCAGAATAATATTCATTTGGACAACCGTCCCATGGGCCTGGCCTAACTGCTCAATCGCGTAGCTCTTTTCGCGGCTTTTGCCGAGCGTCCTGGCAAAGCGGAACTCCGACAGATCCCGGCCCATCTCATCCTCACTGTCCGACGTCTCTATGATCTGGAGATAATTATTCCCCATTGTCTGGGCGTCCGCCGGATAGACGGCCATCCGGGTGCGTTTTTTATCCGCAAAGCGCAGGATATAGTGATATTTCCAACTGCCCTCGGACTTGACCTTCACCTCAAACTGCACCATATTCTCGTAGCGCCAACCTTCAAAATAAAGCGCTGCCCACTTCCATATTTCTTCTTCTGTTATTTCCGGGTCTATCAGCGCGAACCGGACTTTTCCCGTACACCCCTCTATTCTGGTTCCGTCGTCCGGCGCCTCATATTTTACGATGTTGTCCTCGTCTATAATTTTTTTATGTCCGTCCAGATATCTTATCCTCTTTCCGATATTTTCATCATGATACCAGGCTTCCAGACTGCCGGGCTCCAGATTGTCATTCCGTTTTTCTTCACGGAACAGGGAATGCACGCTCATAATTTTCGCGCCCACCGTAGCTACCGAAACCAGACACAGGCACATCGTCATCGCGACGACAGCATAGCGGAACCAGTATGACGTGCCCCTGATCCAGTGACTTCGGAGATGTTTTTTGAGATGTTTTTTAAAAATTTTTTTAACCTTTTTTTCGTACCGTTCAGACACCGGCGGACAGTCGCGGGCAATATCTGTCGTATCCAGCAAATCCATTTCCTCTCTGACATACTGCGTCAGAATTTCCCGCAATTTTTCATCGCTAAAGCCGTCGTCCGGCGCCGTTTTTTGCTTTATGAATTTATCTCTCATCTTTCATCCACCTCTCTTTCAGCATTTTCCTTCCCCGATGTATGCGCATATCCACAGCTTTCTCGCTGATTCCCAGGAGCTTTCCGATTTCCTTTTGTGAAAAACCGTTTACATAATATTCGATCAGTACCTCCGCGTATTTTTTCGGCAGGCTGCGCAGCCAGATTTTTATCTCTGTATTTTCTATCGCCAGATCCTTTGTGGCATAAAAAGCGTCGGTCTCAAGCGGAACCTCCACTTTCATTTTCTTGCTTTTCTTGCGGTACAAATCTATGACGGCCCGCTCCGCGATCATGACGATCAGGCTCTTTGTCTCCGGGCGCTCCTCTCCCTTTATTTTGTCCAGGCAGCGCAGAATCCTCTCCCACGCCTGGGCGGCGGCGTCCTCGGCGTCCTCGGAACATAGCAAAATATTATATGTAACGCCGCACACCAGTGAATTATACCGGGCATACAGCCGCTCTATTTTTTCTGTCTCATCGCGTTCCACAGGCAACCCCCTCTTTTTGTCTCTCTATAATATATAACGAACAAAATGGATAAAAAGTAACAAGAAATTTTAGGAAATTCAAAAATTTGAAATTTTATCCGTTAGAAACGCGTCCTGCCAATCGTGCCAAATAGAAAACACCCGCTGCCGTGGCACTTCCGCGGCAGTAGGTGTAGGTCGTTCCTGCGGGCTACGCTTTGTAGTCCATTTCGCTGGAAAAGAAGTAGTGAATCTCTCTCGCCCGGCTGTTATACTGACACATATTAATCATCAAATGTATGGGCTCAGGATTCTTTTTCTTCTCCTGCGGTTTAGCTGTTTTTTGCTGTTCCTGTTTCAGCAGCATGGCAAAGGACTGATCCGAGGCCTGTCGCTCATGCTCCCGCTGTCTCTTTACTTTAATTATGTGGCTGACAGGTTCCACATTTTTGGAATTAAAGATCTTGTATACCTCATCTGCTTTGATCCCCTCCTTGAGCTCATTTTAACAGGTGACCTTTGGATCGTCCGTGACCCTTCTGTTATAATATATATCGGTTCCCTTCCCGGTTTCCATTACACTTATTTAAAAAGTCACTCAATTTCGCAGCGGGACAAATTTATCTAATTTCGCCTTTCCCGCCTTCTCCTCCGCCAACTGGCCATACGTCATGGCAATCACCACCGCCGTGATTATAAATGTCAGGACGTCCGAGACCGGCATGGAATAGAGAACTCCGTCCAGTCCGAAAAACACCGGGAGCAGCAGCGCGAATCCCACGCCGAAAACAATTTCCCTCACCATAGAGAGCAGGGTGGACGCCACCGCCTTTCCCATCGCCTGCAGGAAAATAAACGCGGCCTTATTGACGCACGCGAGTATCATCATGCACAGATAAATCCGGAACGATTTCACCGCAAAATCCGTGTAATACACACTCTCATTCGCCGCGCCGAATACCGCAATCAGCGGGCGCGGGCAGAACTCGGCCACTAACAGTGCGACCGCCCCCACAGCCGCCTCGTAAACGAGCAGCATCGTAAACAGCTTTTTCACGCGCGCCTTTTTTCCCGCTCCCATATTAAAGCCAACAATCGGTATACAGCCCGCCGCCATGCCGACCACAATTGATATCACAATCTGGAAAAATTTCATCACGATTCCCACAACCGCCATAGGAATCTGAGCATACTGGGCCTGCGAGAAAATCTCGTCCTGCGCGCCGTACTTGCGAATCATATTATTGATGGCCGCCATCGCCGCGACCAGCGAAATCTGCGAGAGAAAGCTGCAGATTCCCAACGGCAGGATTTTAAAAATAATTTTCGGAGCAATCCTAAAGCTCGCCCGTGTCAGCTCCACGGTCTTAGTGTGCGCGAGATACCAGACCGCCAGCACCGCCGTGATTACCTGTCCGGCAACCGTCGCGGCCGCCGCGCCCATCATGCCCCATTTAAAGCCAAATATAAAAACCGGATCGAGGATGATATTCGCGACCGCCCCCGCCAGCGTCGAAACCATAGCGAATTTCGGGCTCCCGTCGGAGCGGATGACCGGATTCATCGCCTGGCCGAACATATAAAACGGGATTCCGAGCGTGATATAAAAGAAATATTCTCTCGAATAATCAAATGTCTCCTGGTTGACCGTCCCGCCAAAAGCCGTGACAATCGCGCTCTGAAACAGCAGATAGACGGCGCACAGCACGACGCCGCTGGCCGCGGACAGAACCACCGCATTTCCTATGCTCTTTTCCGCGTCCTTTTTATTCTGCCTGCCAAGACTCAGGCTCACAAACGCGCAGCAGCCGTCCCCGATCATGACGGCGATGGCCAGCGCGATCACCGTCAGCGGAAATACGACCGTATTCGCCGCGTTGCCGTATGAGCCGAGATAATCGGCGTTCGCGATAAAAATCTGGTCAACGATATTGTAAAGCGCCGCGACCAACAGCGAAATAATGCAGGGCACCGCGTATTTGCGCATAAGCGTCCCGACCTTTTCATTTGCAAGATAAGCGTTTGAACCTTCCATTTTCATTTCCCTCTCATTCTTGAATTTTCTTAATTTTCATGCAAAAAACGACGCGCAAATCCCGATCTGGATTTACGCGCCGTTTCGCTACACGATACCTATATTTTAATACGACCTTAAAATTATTGCAAAGGATATTTTACACAAAAATTCTTTTCAAAAAAGCCATAAAGCGTGAGAAATTTGCACAAAAGGCAGGAAACACCTCTAAAATTTTGAAGAAATGTATGTTTTCGCGTAAAAAAGTTTTGAAGAATTGCGCATTTTAGACTAAAAAAGTTTTGAAGAAATGCACGTTTTAGGGCAAAAAAATATTGAAGAAATGCACAAATACGGCTATAATAATATGGAAGAAATGCACATTCTTATTTTGAGAGGGGATTTAGAGCATGTATTTTCAGAGAAAAGCGTACGACGAACTGCTGAACTGGAAAGAAAAATTTGCGGACCGCTATGCCGTGCTGCTGGAGGGCGCAAGGCGGGTGGGGAAATCTACCATAGCCGAGAGATTTGCCGCCCAGGAATACAGATCTTATATTTTAGTGGACTTTTCACAGGCGTCTAAAGAAGAAATTGCCTGTTTTGACGATATCCATGATATCGACATGTTTTTTTTGAGGCTGCAGGCCATAAAAGGTATTACTTTATACGAGCATGAATCGGTAGTGATTTTTGACGAAGTACAGCTTTTTCCCAAAGCCAGACAGGCAATCCGGCATCTGGTGAAGGACGGCCGATATCATTATATTGAGACCGGCTCTTTAATTTCCATCAAAAAAAATGTAAAAAATATCCTGATTCCATCGGAGGAAATGAAGATACAGATCTATCCGATGGATTATGAGGAGTTCTGTCTGGCAACGGGCGGCAATTTTGAACTGCTGGGCCAAATATATGAAAAGAAAAAGAGCGTGGGGCAGCAGGTGAACCGCAAGCTCATGCGGGATATGAGGGTATATATGGCGGTCGGCGGGATGCCCCAGGCCGTCGAGGCATATGTAAATGGTGAGAATTTTTCCATGATCGATCATATAAAGCGCCAGATCATTAAACTGTATGAAGATGATTTCAAGCGGCTGGATCCATCGGGAAAGCTGGCGGCCATTTATCATTCTATTCCGGCGCAGCTCTCCAAAAACGCGAAACGGTATCGTTTATCCGCGGCCGTCGGAAAAAGAAAGACATCAAAGGATGAAAATTTAATATATGATTTGATGGACTCCAAAACCGTGCTGGCCTCTTACAATGTAACGGATCCCGGAGCGGGCCTGCCTCTCACAAAGGATATGGGCAGTTACAAAATGTATATCTCGGATACGGGGCTATTTGTCACGCTGATGTTTATGGACAGACCGACAGCTGAAAATGAAATTTACGCAAAGCTTTTGTCGGATAAGCTTCCGGCAAATTTGGGTTATTTGTATGAAAATCTGGCCGCCCAGGTAATTGCCGCTTCCGGTCGCGAGTTGTTTTACCACACATGGGAAAAAGAGGAAAGTACGCACTATTATGAGATTGACTTTTTGATTTCGCAGGGAGCAAAAATTTCCGCTTTGGAAATAAAGTCCTCTGGAACCGGAAAACATGAATCCATCTCCAAATTTAAAAAGAAATATTCCAAGCGGGCTGCCGACTGTGTTATTTTTTCTCAAAAGGATTTGGACCGGGCGGACGGGCTTGCGTATTTGCCGCTTTATCTGCTGCCCTTTTTCTGTCGACAGCAGACCGCCAAATTCAACTAACAGGTACTTGACAGAAAAACATTTCTTCTTTACAATTAGGATTGTTGACAAATAAACTGCCAAACTGCCATTTTAACGGCATTTTACAGCGGTTTTTAAAGTAAAAATAATCGGAGCGCCACAGAAGTTCGCTATGATGTACAGAACAAAAACAGCTACGCTGCTTTTTGCCGTACTTCCGTCGCTGCGCTCCGGAACGGAGGATTATGATGACTGTTTATGACGAACTGGTCGCCAGGGGCCTCATCGCCCAGGTGACGGATGAAGAAGAAATCAAAGAATTGATCAATACAGGAAAAGCTACCTTTTATATCGGTTTTGATCCCACGGCGGACAGCCTTCACGTCGGACACTTTATGGCGCTGTGTCTTATGAAGCGCCTGCAGATGGCGGGCAACCGCCCCATCGCCCTGATCGGCGGCGGCACCGCTATGATCGGCGATCCCTCCGGCCGCACGGACATGCGCCAGATGATGACGCCGGAGACGATTCAGCACAACTGCGACTGTTTCAAGGAGCAGATGAGCCGCTTTATCGATTTTTCCGATGGAAAGGCCCTTATGGTGAACAACGCGGACTGGCTTTTAGGGCTGAATTACATCGAGCTGCTCCGGGACGTGGGCGCGCATTTCAGCGTGAACCGGATGCTCACGGCGGAGTGCTACAAACAGCGCATGGAAAAAGGGCTTAGCTTTTTAGAGTTCAACTACATGATTATGCAGAGCTACGACTTTATGGCTCTTTTTGAAAAATACGGGTGCAACCTCCAGTTCGGCGGCGACGACCAGTGGAGCAACATGCTCGGCGGCACGGAGCTGATCCGCCGGAAGCTCGGAAAAGACGCTTACGCCATGACCATTAACCTGCTCCTCAATTCCGAGGGCAAAAAGATGGGTAAGACGCAGAAGGGCGCCGTGTGGCTGGATCCCAACAAGACGACTCCGTTTGAATTTTACCAGTACTGGCGCAATGTGGACGACGCGGATGTTATCAAGTGTATAAAAATGCTGACATTTATACCCCTCTCCGAGATTGAGCCGATGGAGAGCTGGGAGGGCAGCGAGCTGAACAAGGCGAAGGAGATTCTTGCCTACGAGCTGACCAAGCTGGTTCACGGGGAAAAAGAAGCCGCCGCGGCGCAGGAATCCGCGCGGGCGCTTTTCTCCAGCGGCAGCGCCGCCAATATGCCGGAGTACGCCCTGACCGATGAGGACATCGTAGACGGAAGAGTGGACATCCTGACTCTGCTGTATGTCTCCGGCCTGGTTCCGTCCAAATCCGAGGCGCGCCGCGCCGTACAGCAGGGCGGCGTCAGCGTAGACGGCGAAAAGGTGACCGACATCAAGACCGCTTTCCCGGTATCTTCCATCGGCGGCGACGGTCTTGTAGTGAAAAAAGGAAAAAAAAATTTCCGCAGAATTACGGTATAATAGTTGACAAATAATACAAAATAAAAAGAGTTTGAAAAGCTGCGATACAATAATTATCGAAGGGGTGATTGATTATCATGGTAGAGGAAAAAAATTTAATTGGCTTATCCCGTGATTATATTATTCATCCGGGAGAAACATTAGCAGAGGTAATTGAGGACAGGGAAATGTCTCAGCGAGAACTGGCTATTCGGACAGGTATGACTGAAAAACATATCAGCACTGTTATACATGGCCAGAAAAGTATTTCCGCGGCTTTTGCGAAAAAACTTGATTATGCCCTAGGCATTGAAACATCTTTTTGGATGAATCTTCAAGCAAATTACGACTGCGAACTGCTTGAGTTTGAGTAACCAAATAACATTATTTTTCCGAATGTGGTATAGCATTTAGAATTGTTCTTAATTTTACAGGCACGCCAGTACAAGGATTTATCAAGAAAACATCATCCGCTGGCGAGCCCGTCCGAAATACGAGTGGGCATGAAAAAATGAAATTTTTTAAAAAAAGGGACCATCAGGCCCCTTTTAATTATGGTGTAATAAAATCCTATTTCACCAGCTCAATTTTCCGCCGTTTCACAAGAATCAGAGCAACTGTGGAAAGAATTATTATCCCTGCAAGCTGAATCAGCGCTTTTTCCAATGCCTCCTCTGGCTTAAAATGGGACAGATCGTTCAGTGTCTGAGGGGAATAGCTCAGCAGCCTCCTCAGCTTTTCAAATGGTGTTCCGACCAAAAAAATCCACACAACACTCCATACAGAGAGCACAATAGTACCCAATTTCCCCTGTGTTACTCCATTCAGCACATACTCAATCAACGCATAGACGCACGAAGTCAAAAAAAACAGTCCGGCAGAAATCGCTATAGCCTGCCATGGCGTATACAGACGCAAAACCTGGCTAGGCACATCAAAACTACAGAAAAATCCCAGTTCCGCCGCCTGATGTGAAGTAATAGAACCCCACACCTTTCCCCAGTCTCCCCATGTCAGATGAGGAAGTGCTGTCATAATCGAAAACGCGAACTGTTCCGCTACATATATAGCCCCTGTCAAGAACAGCCCCATTATATGCCCGGCTCCACAGCACAGAGTACTTTTCCCCCGCTGGAAAAGATAGTTCTGTGCGCCGTTCTTTAACGGAATATCGCTGAATAACAGCACGAGCAATAAAAGGACGTAATTGCTGGCGTCTACATCCGCTAGATAAAATGGCAGGGATGCCGGGACAATATCCAGATGATAGGTCGCCGCGAATTCCCTTACGGTCCTCATTGAATCATCCATAAATATATAAGAAATAACGGAAATCAAAACAAATTTATAGGAAAATATTATTATCCGGGTATCATAAAACGCAATTCTGCACACCCGCTTTACACTACTCACTCTGCTCACCCCCAAATATCCCATTCCTTTTAATGTGCTGATAGAGCAGGAGCCATACCACCGCATACAGAATCAGCGTAACCCCTGCTGCTACTCCCAGAAAGCACCACTCCGACATCATTTTTAAATTAATATATGTTGTATTCAGCGCGCCGAACTGCATATTAAAAATATAAAACGGCTGCATCCAGCTCGGAATCCACGAAATTCTGGAAATCACATGATTGAAAAAGTAGCACAGAACATAGGGAACCGCAATCAACACCTTTTTTTTGGGAATAAATAAAGACACCAGAAGCGTGAGCAAAGCGTAAAACACAGATTGAAGCCCCGCCAATATACCCAGGGCAAAAAACCACTGCACCGTATGTCCTCCGGCCAGCAGGGGCGTTGAATACTCGTCCACATCCCAGGACGAAAAAATCGGAATCTTAAAGATAAAGGCAAATAGCGGAAACAACAGGAGTATTGCCACACTGCCCGAAACAAACGCCGAAAGAGCCGTCTGCATCGTCCGCAATCCGGCATATTTTCCCGCCCCCAAACGCTGGACGCGCGCATAGACAGCGCCGCTCTCATAATCCTGAGCATACAGTCCGGCTCCCAGAAGAACAACCAGGCACAGCCCTACATTCGATACCTTTAACAAGCAATAGTTAAAATATTTATAAGCACTTCCGGTAAGATTCTCTCCTCTCCATTCCAAAAGGAACAAATCACTGGACACCATATCCATAAGATAAAAAAATACAGTAGCTGCGATTATAGCTAAAATAGCAGGAGGGAACGCCCAGCGCCTTCCCTCCCAGATTGAAAGCCTCACCTTTGTCATTTTAATTGTTTCTCCCCCCTGCTTTTCTATTATAATGATGTGTTTCCCTCTGATAAACACTCACCGCTGAAAGCATCATAGACATAACCTCTTGTTATTCCCATATCCTGATTTGTTTCCTCGTGAACCGTCACAGCCCATACAGGAGTTATAATCGGCTGTATTTCTCCTTCACTGGCATCTGAAAAATACCCTGTGTACACCAATTCTACATTGGTTATTGTTACATCTTCCAGTATCAGTTTTCTGTCATAATAATCCTTTACCTGTTGTAATGCTTGATCTGGCTTGATCACAGCCGAGTTTTCCTTGTAAACTTTTCCAGGTTTTCGATAATTGCTAATGTCTGCCTGCAGCAAGCCTTTTTCATCCACGTCAATTACCTGTTCATGTTCGGAAATACCAAATAAATTTCCTCTGGACGGAGAAGTCCAATAACACAGCTTGCTTGCCGTCTCATCACCCTGCATAAAATAACTTAAATACAAATTTTTGAAAGGCAGACCATCCACATCGTAATAAAAAATAAACTCGCCAATTCTCTTTTTAAGTTCCGGTTCGATCATTTCAACAAAAGTCGGCTCTTTTTCTTTCGCCAATTCATATAGCCGCTCTAAATTTTTCTGTCCTGCCGGAATAAAATCATATTTTTCACAGATTTTTCTACCGGAAAATTTTTCTAAAAACTCCCGAATATTAGCAGCCGTCTCATCTGGATTTTGCAGAAAATCCAGATCATTGCATTCACCATAATCACTAAAATTTTCTTTTATCTTAGCTGGGATACTATTATTTTCAAAATTTTCTTCATTATTTGAAGGAAATATAGTACTGCCCGCCGTATTATATTTGGATGTCAGTCCATATTTTTTACTTTTTCCGGACCAGCCCGCCCAAATTATATAAGTGCGTCCATTTTCTCCCACGAATTTTTCCTGTTCTATCTCTTCGATAGAACTCACCTCAAATTTCTTTTTTTCCAGCTTCCCTTTCTGCAGTTTATTCAACAGTTTTTCCCACTCGTCATGTGAGAGAGAAGAAAAGGTTGCATTTTTTACAAAAGAGTCGCTGTCCTCGCTGTTTGGTTCCGTGATAATTTCAGTGTAATAAGAAGAAAGTCCATCCTCATAAGAAGTTTTAGGCGTAACCTGTGCATCCACAATCAACTTCTCCTCCATCTGAAATGAGGCATGGCCGCTTTCCAGTTCTTCTGTCGTAAATTCGGAACGATATCCGCCTCCTTCTCCATTCTGTGCCTGCGGTTCACCGCCACAGGCACAGAGGATCAAGGAGCTGACAAGAATAATTGATGTGAAAAACTTTCTATATCTTCTCATTTAGATTCTCCTTTAACACTTTTTAATTACGGTACAAATACAAAAGAAAAGGTAAATGATTGTGTATCTGTTCCTCTATAAGTGAATAAAGGACGAAATGGATTCCCTTTTTTCCCTTTCCCATCCATATAAGATATACTCTTTTTAGTGCCTGCGCCCGTGTTCTGAAATTGCGCTGGGGTCAAACTTGCTATATTATCATACTTATTTACTATATTGACTGTTAACATATCTTTGGCTGGGACTCTGGTGTTGATTGTAATCTTAGCATCTGTTCCTGTTGCTGTTGTTTTTTCAGCCTCTTTTTTGTAAAGAACTTCTGTTTGATCCCCGACAGTTATAGTACCGCTTATACTATCTGCCAGCGCGACATTTCCCATCATCAACGAACCTGACATCGCTAATACTGCAACTACCGCTCTCATAATTCTTTTCTTTGTTTGCTTCATAATAACCATCCTTTCTAAAAATAAATTTGTTATATATTATTCATATCATTAAATCATTTATTTGTCAATATATTATTTAGATAATATAGGTATTTTTTAAAAAAATATTTTAAATTATCCTATTTACATTTCCTAAAAAATGTGTTATAAAGGTAAAAAGGGGATACCCATGGCAGTAAGAAATAGTTTTAAGACAGGTTCATCGGAGATGCTGATTCTCCACATATTAAGTGAATATGGCGATTGTTATGCTTATCAGATTTCGCAGCTTATCATCCGTCTGTCAGAAGGACAGCTCAGCTTTCCGGAGGGTTCGCTGTATCCATCTTTTTATAAAATGATGGATAACAAGTACATATCGAATTATAAACAGCAGATCGGAACGCGAATGGTCCGGATTTATTACCGCATCGAACCGGCGGGGCGACTTCGCTTATCCGAGCTGTACGATGAGTATCGCAATACGATTGCCAGTATAAACAAGATACTGGATTATGATTTTTCCACAGTGACGAAGGAGGATTTAGGCGGTGAATAAGCCCTGCAGAAAATTTTACAAAGAACTCCGTACGCTTACTCCGTCACGAGGCCGTTATGAGCGGAAGATGCTGCGCACTTATAAGATGCGGCTTCAGAGCTTGAGCAGCCGGGACGATTGCGCCACTTATGATAAGTTGGTTGGAGAATTGGGGAATCCCCGTGACATTGTGGATGATTATTATGCCAATATAGATCCTGTTTATCTGATTAAAAAGATGAATATAGTTCGGACCGTGCGAAGGTTTCTCTGTTATGTTTTAGTGCTGTTTATGGTCAGTACTTCCACTATAGGATTTTTTGCTGTGAAGTATTATATTAAAAAGAATACCCCTATCCCCGTCTTTAAATTTGATCTGTCAGTATCGGAGGACGATGAGAATGACTAGGTTTTCTCGAAAATATTATAAAATGATCCGACACACGATTCCTCTGCGGCATAAGCAGGATCAGGAGCTGCTGCTCTCCTATAAGCGCCAGCTATCAGAGATTGCCACGGAACTTCCGGACATTACTTATGAAGAACTGTCTCAGGAACTGGGGACGCCCCGTGAAATCACGGACAGTTATCTTTCTGACCAAAGCACGGATCGGATTATGGATAATTTGAAAAAGACCCGTCGGATTCGCCGGTGGTTGTGGTTTGCGGCGCTTGTTCTCACTATTGTTTTTGCTGTTATTGCTACTTATGGTGTGCATTATTATATTGATCTTATCTCTCATACGGGAGGTTATTATATAGAAATTATTCATTAAAGGAGCGAAATATGTTAAAAAGAATTATAATCATCTTTACAATGCTTGCCTTTGCTGTTGATTGGCACTTTCTCGTCACCGCCTGGTTGCAGATTATTATCACCGCATATGCTGCCGTTTTGCAATATAT
>CANRJU010000056.1 GCA_947631075.1 uncultured Lachnospiraceae bacterium | reverse complement strand
GCAATCCGCAGGGAATAGTCCGCCACCCGGGAGGAGTGTCCGTTAGTATAGGCGTCTTTCGCGTCGATGGTGCTGGCGAGCGCCGTCACGAGCTGGATGTAAATCCTCTCCTGCTTGTCTTTCTGCGCCCTGACCTCCATCGTCTTTTCCTCCACCTCCCGGCTCAGATCCGACTGCAGGCGGACCAGCTCCACCATATGGCGGATCCGCAGAATCAGCACTTCCGGCACAAAGGGCTTTTTGATAAAATCCATCGCGCCGGCCTCTAAGCCCCGCCGCTCCGTATCGCTGTCATCGTCCGCGGTGAGGAAAATAACCGGGATATCCGCAGCCGCTTCATTTTCCCGGATAGCCTTCAGGGTCTGAAAACCGTCCATCCCTATCATATGCACATCCAGCAGGATGATGTCCGGCTTGTTGCGTTTGAGAAATGAGACGGCGTCCTCTCCCGACTTCAGACAGCTCGCGCGCATATTCTCATCCTTCAGTATGCGGTTTGCCATGCGGAGATTCGCCACGTCATCATCCACGACCAAGACCCATTCGCTCATCATTATCTCTCTTTCTGCAGTGCAACGTTGTTTTAATGCAGTATTACTGCATTTGCTGTATTACTGCATTTGCTGTTTCGTCGCATTTGCTGTCTTTTTTTAAATAATACAAATATTTCTCGTATTATAACATCTGCGACCAAGTCATTATATCATCATTTCTCATTCTTGGGAATGGTTTAAAAAGAAAAAAACTGTGAATTTTCAATATATTTTGCATTTAACTTGTTTTCTTTGCTCAATCACTTGTCCTTTTCACGCTTATGCGGTATAATAAGACAATAATTTATAAAAAAATTTACAAAAAATGGTGGCTGACATGAAGACAAATGAATTGATTGAACTCTCTCTTTTTATCATAACCGAATATTACAAAAACAATTTGGAGCCGTTCTTTGAGTACATCAGCGACGACGTGCTGTGGATCGGTCCCGCCCAGCGCCAACTGATTCAGGGGCGGGAAAATCTCATACAGACCTTTTTGGCGGAACAGCACGACCTCACCTTCACCATGGGCGATATCAAGGTCCTCTGCTCGTCTCCCCACAGACATGTGTGCGAAGTCTTGCTCCGCTATAATATCTACACCCATTTTCCTAGCGGCAACACCGATCTGCACAAGCAGTGGCTGCACTATACCTGGAGAGATACTGGGCGGCCGAAAGGCACGCGTTTGGAAAACGCTCATGCGCAGGACGAAGGCTCCCATAATAATGAGCGCCGTCCGGAAATCGTCCTGCTGCACATCAGCAACGAGTGGCCGTATGACGAGCGGGATACCATTTACCCCGTGCATCTGGAAAACGTGCCCTGGTCCATACAGACGCCGGCGGAGCTTGAACAATATGTGACAGTACGAGCCATCGACCAGTGCGTGTACCGGATCGCGGCGTCCCAGATTATGTACATCGAAACCGTCAAGCGGTCTGCCAAGCTCCAGATTCACACGGAGAACGGCATCATCACTGTCAATGATACGCTATCCAAGTTTGAGGAGAAGCATCCGGGAATCCTTCTCCGCGTCCACTCCGGCTACCTGCTGAATCCCCGCTATGTCAAGAGCGTGCGCCGGTTCCAGGTCATTTTGTCGGATGGGACGACGCTTCCCATTCCTGAGAAAAAATATACCTGGTTCAAGAAACAGATCGGGATGAAATGAGCGGCGCGAAATACGAGCAGTTCCCGATTCGTTTCTGAATACACTGCGCTAAAAAACGGCGCTAAAAAAGAGGAATCGCCTCCCTGGACAAGTAAACTTGCCGGGAGGCAACTCCTCTTTTCATATAATCGCTTAGCGCGAACGCAATATTTACTTCAATGTTACCTTTGCGCCTTCTGCTTCGAGCTTTGTCTTAATCTCCTCGGCTTCTTCCTTGCTTGCGGCCTCCTTGATCACCTTCGGCGCGCCGTCTACAACTTCCTTTGCCTCTTTCAGACCAAGTCCTGTTACCTCGCGGACAACCTTGATAACCTTAACCTTAGCGCTGCCTACCTCAGTCAGCTCTACATCGAAGGAATCCTTCTCCTCAGCGCCTGCTGCGCCTGCGTCTCCGGCTGCTGCTGCCACTACAACGCCTGCTGCCGCGGATACGCCGAATTCTTCCTCACATGCTTTTACTAAATCATTCAGCTCCATAACGCTCATTGCTTTAATAGCATCGATAAATTCCTGTGTCGTCATTTTGTTTTCCTCCATATTTTCTTTAACTTAACTATGCGCCGGATCTCCGGCTTTCTTTTCAACCTCTACAAAAATCGTAGTACAACGACCGTATTACTCGGCTGCCGGCTCTGCAGCGGGTTCTGCGGCTGTCTCTGCGACAGGCTCGGCTGCTGTCTCGACTGCGGGTTCTGCAGCGGACTCGTCCGCTGTCTCGCCCTTGCCCTCGGCGATCTGCTTAACTACACGGGCGAAGTTCGCCATCGGTGACTGCAGGCTGCCAAGCAGCTTGGAAATAAGAACGTCCTTGGATGGAATCGTTGCCAGTACCTTGATGCCAGCCTCGTCGTAATAGGTTCCGTCCACTACTGCTCCCTTGAACTGAAGCGCCTCTGCCTCTTTGGCAAAGTTATTCAAAATCCTTGCCGGAGCCGTCTCGTCGTCAATGCCGAACGCAATGGCGGTCGGGCCTTCCAGTTCATTGTCAAGCTGCGCGTAATCCGTGCCGTCGAACGCGAGATGAAGCATGGTGTTCTTGTATACCTTGTATACGACGCCGGCCTCTCTGAGCTGCTTGCGGAGCCTGGTATCCTGCTCCACGGTAAGTCCGCGGTAATCTACCAGCACAGCCGCCTTCGCATCAGACATATAACCCTTGATCTCGTCCACGATCGGCGCTTTCAATTCGACTTTAGCCATGAAATGTTACCTCCTTTTATTAGTCAGCGTACGCTGCCTTATAATCTGCCGGAGATTCTATGAGAAAAAAATCCTGCCTGCGCAAACCCGCGCAGACAGGAACCATACTCACAAAATAAATCTACATACTTGTAAAATATAATCCTCCTCGGCAGGCGCTTCGCTTACGTCCCAGGCCGCGCGGCCACGGACACCTGCTGTCTACGGCAGTTATAGACATATGGTAGTGTAGCACACGGCCACACTTTTTGTCAAGAATAAATTAATCCTAATTTATCTAAATTTATCCTAAATTTGTCCAAAATTATCCGATCCGCATCGGATTGATCTTGATACCCGGTCCCATCGTAGACGCGATGGTCACGCTCCTCAGATACTGTCCCTTCGCGCTGGACGGCTTTGCCTTGATGATCGCGTCCATCAGCGTGTTGAAGTTCTCGGTCAGCTGCTCCTCGCTAAAGGAAACCTTGCCGACCGGACAGTGAATAATATTCGCCTTGTCCAGACGATACTCAATCTTACCTGCTTTAATATCCTGAACAGCCTTTGTGACATCCATGGTAACCGTACCGGCCTTCGGGTTCGGCATCAATCCCTTGGGTCCGAGAACGCGTCCCAGACGTCCTACGACGCCCATCATGTCCGGAGTAGCTACCACTACATCGAACTCGAACCAGCCCTCGTTCTGAATCTTCGGGATAAGCTCCTCGCCGCCTACATAATCAGCTCCTGCTGCCTCCGCCTCGGAGACCTTATCTCCCTTGGCAAACACGAGAACGCGGACCGTTCTTCCGGTTCCGTGCGGCAGTACAACGGCTCCTCGCACCTGCTGATCGGCATGGCGTCCGTCTACGCCCAGACGGATGTGTGCTTCTACGGTTTCATCGAATTTCGCAACTGCTGTCTTTTTTACAAGGTCAATTGCCTCGGCCACCTCGTACTGGTTTCCACGATCTACTAACTTAGCGGCCTCTGTATACTTCTTACCTCTCTTCATTTTAAAAACCTCCTAGTGGTATTAGCGAACGTTCCTGATGGATTTTCTCCCACAACGTCCAAATGACATAGGTCGTATTTTGCTGCAATAAATTTTGACTTTAATTTTATTTATATATTTCTCTTTTGTACGGCAATGTTTATCCGGTAAAACTTACCTGGCAAATTACTCCTCTACGGTAATGCCCATGCTTCTTGCCGTACCGGCGATCATGCTCATGGCCGCCTCTAAGCTGCCCGCGTTCAGATCCGGCATCTTCAGCTCCGCGATCTTCTGAATCTCGCTCTTAGGAATAGAAGCTACCTTCTTGCGGTTCGGCTCGCCGGATCCGGACTGGATCTTGCACGCCTTCTTCAAGAGAACGGCAGCCGGCGGAGTCTTGGTGATGAAGCTGAAGCTCCTGTCTGCGTAGACCGTGATAACGACCGGAATGATCATGCCTTCCTGTCCTGCCGTCTTTGCATTAAACTCCTTTGTAAACTGAACGATGTTTACTCCGTGCTGGCCCAGCGCCGGACCTACCGGCGGCGCCGGAGTCGCTTTTCCTGCCGGAATCTGTAATTTAATATATCCTTCGACTTTCTTAGCCATTTTACATTTCCTCCTAAATCAATTAAAGCTGTTTCAATTCTGAGAAATCAATCTCAACCGGCGTATCGCGGCCGAACATATCGATGACGATGACCGCCATCTGCTTCGCCGGATGAACCTCCTGAACAACCCCGACGGTATCCTGCCATACTCCCTCTGTGACGATAACGCGGTCTCCCACAAAGAACGGAGCGACCTCCGCCTCCGCCAGAAATCCCATGTTGGTAATCTCCTCATCGGTCAGGGGGACCGGCTTGGATCCCGGACCGACAAACCCCGTCACGCCACGCGTGTTTCGCACAACATACCAGGTCTGGTCATTCATAATCATATTGATGAGGACATAGGCCGGGAACATCTTCTTCTGGACCGGCTTTCTCTCGCCGTTCTTGTCCTCGACCACCGTCTGCAGCGGAATCATGACTTCCAGAATCTGATCCTGCAGGTTCCGGTTCTCGATCGTCTTCTCAATATCTGCTTTTACCTTATTCTCATAGCCGGAATAAGTATGAACTACATACCATTTTGCTTCTTCTGCCATGGCAACCTCCTACGAAACAATGTTCAATGCCTGCAATCCGTAGCGAATCGCCCAGTCGAGACCGGCAATGACAACACCGAGCACTACTGATACTACGATCACAAGCGCCGACTGCTTCGCAAGTTCCTCTTTTTTCGGCCATGTGCATTTCTTAAATTCGCTTTTGACATTTTTAAAGAAACCGGTCTTTTTCGTCTTTTCCGTTGTTTCTGTCTCGCTCATGCAACACACATCCTTTCCGAAACTTCACACATCTTACTTGGTCTCCTTGTGCAATGTGTGCTTTCTGCAAAATTTACAGTACTTCTTAGTCTCCATTCTGTCCGGATGGTTCTTCTTGTCTTTGGTCATGTTGTAGTTGCGCTGCTTGCACTCTGTACATTCCAAAGTAATCTTAGTACGCATCTTGTCACCTCCGTGATTATTTTTAGTCAAAATTTAGGCATAAAAAAAAGACCTAATTCATCGCTAGACTACTATAACACACTTGTTCCGCCCGTGTCAACGTTTTTTGAGAAAAAATGGCCGTCCGGGAAGCCGCTTTGACATTTCCCGGATTTTCTGGTATCGTTCTTATTATAATGTAAAGGCCTATGTAATACCAGTAATATAAAGACCCATATAATACCAGCGGCAAACAGATTTTTGACGCGACAGGAAGGAGGGGCTCTATGAGCGGCACATCTCGCGGCCGGTACGTCCGGCTTCCGGATATAATTTTTTTGGCGGCTCTCGCGCTTGCGGGCCTGATCCTCACGCTGTGGATTTTCCTTCCCGCTCGCTCCGCGCAGACGTCCCAAAATATATTAGAAGTAAAGCAGGATGGCGCTCTTTTGTACACCCTGCCCTTGTCGGAGGACATAAAAAAGGAAGTTCTCTACGGCGAAGGCCGCCGCAATGTATTTGTGATTCAGGGCGGCGAGGTCTGGATGGAGTCCGCTGACTGCGGCGATGAGACCTGCGTACGCACCGGGCGCATTTCCCGCGCCGGGGAGTCCATCGTGTGCCTTCCCCACCGGCTCACGCTCCGCATCCTGCCCTCCGGGGAAGAAGATTTTGATAATCCCGGCGGTCTTGACGCCGTGGTACAATAGAAAGGAGGCTCTCTTATGAAACGCGGTTCTCTTTCGGTCCGCCGCATGGCGGAACTGGCGGTATTCACTGCCATCGCCTTTTTGTTCGGCTACATCGAGAGCCTGTTCCCGCTCCCCCTGCCCTTTCCGGGGATGAAACTGGGCCTGGCCAATCTGGTCGTCGTCATCGTCCTGTACCGCTTTGGCTTTTTTCCGGCCCTGGGAGTGTCCCTTTTGCGCAACATCCTCAACGCCTTTACCTTTGGCAGCCTGTTCGGCTTCTTCTACAGTCTGGCCGGAAGCCTGCTCAGCCTCGCCATCATGGCGCTGTGGAAAAAAATAAAACACCCACAGTTCTCACTGGTAAGCGTGAGCG
Source organism: uncultured Lachnospiraceae bacterium (assembly GCA_947631075.1). Classification (GTDB taxonomy): domain Bacteria; phylum Bacillota; class Clostridia; order Lachnospirales; family Lachnospiraceae; genus Eubacterium_F. The sequence continues at coordinate 5,967 of CANRJU010000056.1, read as the reverse complement.
CTGTGGGCGGTATCTTTCACAATATAGGGCAGTTCATCGTGGCCGTCTGCCTGGTGGGCTTCTCCGCCATCGTCTACTACCTGCCTTTTCTGTACTTTGCCGGACTGGTCGCCGGCGTCCTCATCGGCGTCCTCGCCGATCTGTGCCTGCGCCGTCTGCCGAAAGCATCTGACGTCTTCTCGGCAAATCAATCTCAGCAGTAGGAGTTGAACAGCATCCCCGTATAAATGGAGGACTCGTAGGCCGGACCCACGTCGCTCCGGAAAATATGAGCGTAGCTGTAAACCTTCTTATCTACATACTCCATAGGATTCATGCTCATGTGGTCGCACTTCTCAATGAGCTGCTTAGTAAATCCCTCGGGCACCTTCACCGACACGCCGGAATCCTCGGATGGAACTGACAAAAATCCCTCCGAACTGACCGATATGCCGGAATCCTGTAACTCCGTCTCAAAACGATCTACAAGGTTGCGGAGCTCGCCGCCCGGTCTGGAAGGCCTGCCGTTGGCATTGCCGTACTCATCGCTGCGGTTTAAGAGCTTGTTAAATATATCGGACATCCTCTGCATGTTCTTTCTTGCGTCGCCCTCGCGGCCCTCGGCAGCATCCTGTGCCGCCTCGCCTAACTCCATGGACATCTCCTTTACATCCAGAGCATAGGCCTGTGTAGAACCCGTCAGTTTGACCATGACAAGAGGATTGGCATTGTTCAGGCTGACAATACTTTTATATTTAGTTCTGAGCTCGTGCTTGTTGTGGACATTCGTCTTGGGAGATACCTTAGGAAGATATCCGCCTAAATATAAGTTGTATACATCTAACATAACCATCACACCTTTCATAGTCAGAATCGCTCTGTAAAAACAGAAACTTTTACACTTATAGTATAAACCCTTTGTGATGGAAATTCAAGTGTTTTTTTTGAAGCCGGCACACTCAACATACTCAATTTTATCTCGTTAAGCATACCTTCTGCGCTGTGTTTTAAGTGTTCAATATTGACCAGTAAATGACCACTTTTTGACCACTAGACGATAAAATGGTCAATAAATGATCACTTTTTGACCACTTCTTCTCTGCAAATGACATAACGGACGCCTGCTCCTTTTCCATTTTTCTGGATATAGCCCTTTTCCACCATCCCATCAATTACCCTTCTGGCGGAGGTTCGAGACTTATATCCGCACACTTCCGCAGCCTTTGCCGTGCCTATGCTTCCATGTTCAGAAATATATCGCATGATGGCATCTTCTTTTTCACCCGGCGATGGCTTGTTCTGTTTTATATTTTGTTCATCCTGACGCAAATCTGCTGCCCCCGGTATATACACGACCTGTCCTACCTCTAACTTCAAGGTAACACGGTCTGCGCGGACTGAAAAATCAAATTCCGGCTTTTTCCAATTCTGTTCTTTCCACGCAGTCATAATCTTGTCAACTCCACTGCCAGCACGTTCCCCGACATTTACAAATCCAAACATTTTCAAAATATTCGGATTCCTCGGATCACTATTCCCGCCCGCATAAAATTCCTCTTTCGTAATTCGAATGGTTCCCGGATTTGAAATTGTTATCTTTTTTCCTTTTTTTACAATAACCACACCTCGTCGGCCATAGTAATTAGAATGCGCCAGAGCGTTTGCAACAGCTTCACCCAGGGCGGCATGTACATCCACACGGTCTATCCGGCGCCCATCCTTCCGATTTACAAAAGGTACCGCAATATCATCATCCATCCGGTTGATTACCTTATAATAAAAATCATAGAGATTGCCGCTCCAGTCTCCTTCATCAGAATGTGTACGAAACAGCCATCTTACTGACTTGTCCTCACTTTCTTCCCGATAGTCCAAAAAATAATTCGGAAATGCCTCCGTTATGCGATAGGCTTCTCCAAAAAACAGCAGCCCTGCCATAGTCGGAGATAATTCACCATTATCATTCTTTGCAATCGCCCGCAGTTTCATTAAAAACTCATCATTTTCAAGTAAATTCCAGGGATGTCCCTGATGCAGCTGTTCAAAAATAATACGATATCCCTTAATCGTGTCTGTGTTCAACGCATCTAATCCCATATCATTTAAAACTTCTGTATCTGTTCCGCCATCCCGCTGATCTGCGAACATAGCGCGGACTGCTTCCTCCGAACACAAAAAGTCCCCCTCATAATCTCTGCGATAGGTTCCTTTCATCGGATCACTCCCAATATACACTGGTTTGTCATGTCGATCCGCTGCCGGAACATCAATTCTAAGAATGGTTTTCCCCTCAACAACCACAGGCCGTACATGGTGATTTAATAAAATGTTCTTCGAGACCTTGTGCTGATTATTTACCGTACTCCAAAAATCCTTCTGATACTTAATTACCTGCTTTTCAGATAATCCTTCCACTGTAAATGAATCACGGTGTTCCTTGATTCCAAGAAATACTGTTCCTCCATCTGTATTTGCAAAAGAGGAATATGTCTCCCATATACTAACCGGAAGTCCGTTCGCGGCAGTCTTGCACTCATATTCGTGATTTTCTGTTAATTTCAACTGGTCTAATATTTCCTTCTTCACTATTTCACCCTCAATCATTTTTTACAGCTTTAGGTTCGGGAAGTTGCTCTGCTTATCAATAATTATACTAGAAATAGACAATCGTATCAATACAAATTGTTTGAGCTGCAAAAATAAGCCAATGGAATCACAAGACAAAAGCGGCCGCCAACAAGCAGGCCGCCGCATATTTTCAGCATATATTTATCAAATTTTCAGCGAAGCAGGACCATTGGATTCACCGTCTCGTCTTTTTCCTTGACCTGGTAATAGAGATTGGCTCCCTCCATGGAGTAATACTTGGTCGGATCGGCGATTTTACCGATAATCTGTCCCTCAAAGACGGAATCCCCTTTTTTTACGGAAATCCCTTTCAACTGGCCATAGCTGACCGTGTAGCCGTCACCAATATCCATGGTCAGCGTGCGCCCAGTCTCCTCGGAGGTAAATATATCCGTGACTATACCGTTGGCGCTGGCATGGACGTCCTCGTCCACCTGGGCGGAAATCAACAGGGCCGGGTTGGTGCGATACTCCGCCAGCGTCTCAAAATAGACCACCTTGTCCGCGCTGTACTCTTTCAGCACATCGCCCTCAATGGGCCACAGAAGGCCCGCTTCCTGGTTAAAATGAAGCGCGTTTTTTATTGATTTTCCTGTTGTCTCCACTGCTTTCTTGGTCGGCGCCGGTGTTTTTACCTCGGATTTCACCTTGTCCGCCGACGTCTCTTTCGTCTTTGGCTCCGGCGTAGGGCTCGCCGTCGGCTTGTGGGTCTCCACCGTGGCGATCGGCGTCTCATCCTCCTCCGGCTCCGCCCCCATCATATGAAAACAGATCGCGCCGAAGGCCACCAGCGCTACAATACCACACAACAGAGAAATATAAAATCCTTTTTCTTTATAAAACATAGCAATTACCACCTCTCTTTTTGTGTAGTATGGCCAAAAAAAGAGGCCGCTATGCGCAGCCTCTTACAAAAATTCAAGATTTCTTATAAATATAGTATTGCTCAAACAGTATTTTTTCAAATACCCGCAATCGGTTCACCGATTATTTTTTCTTTTTGGAATAGGTCTCCACTTTCTTTGCCTTTGCCTCGCCCCGGCCGGAGAACAGATACCACAGCGGAGCCGCTACAAAGATGGAGGAATAACATCCGGAAACGATACCCACAATAAGCGGAATCGCGAACTGTCTCACGGAGCTTACTCCCAGTATCGCCAGCGCCAGTACCATAATCAAGGTGGTCACGGATGTGTTAATCGAACGTGACAGCGTTTCGGTGATACTCCGGTTGATAATCTCCGCCATGTCCGCGCGGGAGCTTGCCTTTGCGCGGTTCTCACGGATACGGTCGAATACTACGATAGTATCGTTGATGGAGTAACCCACAATCGTCAGCATACAGGCGATGAACGTACTTCCTACCTGAATGAAGGAGCTTCCCACCACATACAGGGTGAACACGGCAATTACGTCGTGAATCAGAGCCAGCACCGCGCTGCAGCCGGTAGCCAGGTTGCGGAAGCGGATCCAGATATAAATCAGCATGCACAGCGCCGCGATCAAGGTCGCCAAAATGGCGTCGGTCTTCATCTCGCCGCTGACTGTCTCACTGATCGTCTCCGACTCAACCTGTCCCTTGTCTACACCGAACTCATCTGCAAGAGCCGTTCTCACTGCCTCTGCCTGGTCCTCTGACAAGTGGGTGGTACGGACGGTAATCTTCTTGACGCCCTTGTCGTCGGAGGAGGAAACCTCGCCCTGCAGGCCGGATGCGTCCTTTACGGTAGACAGCACGTCCTCTTTCAGCTGATCGGTAATCTCGGTGGCCTCGTCAATGGATACAGAGGTCGATGTTCCGCCCACGAAATCCAAACTGTAGTTCAGCACGGAGCCCTTTGTGGAATAATTCACAATGAGCCCGATAATGCAGATCAAAAATACCGCGCCGGAAATGCAGGCGCATTTCTTCCACGCGCCAAGAATGTTGATCGTCTTTCTCTCCTTCTGGACGCCGTACAGCTTTAAGTCGGTCAAGCCCAGAGAAGCGAACGCGTTCATCAAAAGCCTTGTCACAAAAATCGCCGTAATCATGGAGAGCACGATACCGATGGCAAGCGTCTGTGCAAAGCCCTTGACCGTACCGGATCCCTTAATATACAGCACGAAAGCCGCAATCAAGGTCGTGATATTTCCATCGATAATAGCGGACAGCGCCTTGGAAAAGCCGATCTGTATCGCGGAGCTGATCGTCTTTCCGGTCGCCAGTTCCTCCCGTATACGCGTAAATATAATACAGTTGGCGTCTACCGCCATACCAATACTCAGAATAATACCGGCAATACCCGGCAGTGTAAGCGTCACATTCAGCCCATTCAGCGCAAGCAGCATCGCGCCCGTGTAGAAAATCAGCGCGATAGAAGCGGCCACGCCCGGCAGGCGGTACATCACGATCATGAAAATCATGACCAGAATCAGGCCCACGATGCCGGCAATCAGACTGCTCTTTAACGCCTCGCTTCCCAGCGTAGCGCCCACGACATTGTCATGGATGTTGGTCAGCTCCAGAGGAAGGGCTCCGATGCGCAGCGTGGAAGCCAGCTCTCTCGCCTCCTCCATATTTTCATTAAAGGTCGGGCTGGAGATCTCGCAGTGTCCCTCGGTAATCGCCTCTCTCAGATTCGGAGCGGATACCAGCTTGTTGTCATACACAATGGCTAACTGCTCGCCCACATGATCGGAAGTGACCGAACCGAACTTCTTTGTGCCCTTGCCGTTGAACTCAAGCTGTACTACGTTCTCTCTGGCGCCGGTGCTGTTGTCCGTGCGGCTCACCGCATCCGCGCTCTTGATCGTAGTACCGTCCATCTCTATGTCGGCCTCGTCGAACTTGACTTCTTCTCCTTCATCCGGATTCGGGTTGCCGTCCTTATCGGTCAGATTGGTGTAGAGAATGAACTGCAGGGAACCGGCCCGGCCCAGCTTGTCCAGAATCTCCTTGGAGTTGCTGACGCCCGGAATGTCGATGGTGATCCGGTTCTCGCCCTCCTGATATACGGCAGCCTCCGTGCTGACGTCCTCAACACGCTTCTGCAATTTATAAATCGTATCATCCATCTCGGTCTCTGTCGGATTTTCCTTGTTGGCCTGATACGTCACGCTGACGCCGCCGCGCAGATCCAGTCCAAGACGGATATTCTTCACGTTGCCCTTGTTTGCCGATCCTATTCCATGAAACGCCACAAAAGCGAACGCTCCGATGAGAACGACGACCAGCAAAACCTGTAAAACGCCTTTTAATTTGCTGTTCATTTTACAATTCTCCTTTACATGTATAACTTATGAGGCATCATCAGTTTGTGTGAAAGCTATATGACCTCTATGGTCTTATAGTTCACCTTATTCTGCCTTGGCTATCCA
>CANRJU010000055.1 GCA_947631075.1 uncultured Lachnospiraceae bacterium | reverse complement strand
GGCGTCCGCTCCGGCCAGGTTATAGGCAAGCCCCTCCAGAGACGGCACCGGAATCACGGGGATGCGCAGCGCCTGCGCCAGCCCCTTTGCCATAGAGGCCCCGATCCGCAGCCCGGTAAAGGAGCCCGGCCCCGAAGACACCGCCACCGCGTCAATCTCTCCGATATCCACCCCCGCCATCTGCAGCATAGCGTCCACCATAGGAAGCAGCGTCTGAGAATGGGTTTTCTTGTTGTGTATCGTGTACTCGCCCGCCAGAATGTCCCCGCTAAGCAGCGCGGCGGACGCCGGCAGTCCCGAACTGTCAATTGCCAGTAAATTCATAGCTCCATCCCTCCATTCCCATAGTCCGGCGCGATCGTCACCCGCCGATAATCAAATCCTTTTTCCAGATTTTTCTCAATCCGCACCAGACAGCACGAATCCGGCAGAATATCCCGAATCTGAGACGCCCACTCAATCAGGCAGACGCCCTCGCCGAAAAAATACGCCTCGTATCCGATCTCGTACATCTCCTCCACATCCGCGATCCGGTACACGTCAAAGTGGTACAGGGGAAGCCTGCCCTCCTCGTACTCCTGCAAAATCGTAAAGGTGGGGCTGGTGATGGGCTCACAGATGCCGAGCCCCTCGGCAAATCCCTTGGCAAAGACCGTCTTTCCCACTCCCAGATCGCCCTCTAAGAGATAGATATCTCCGGGCTCTGCGCTCTCGCCCAATTCCTTTCCCAAGAGAAATGTGTCCCTCTCGCTCCAGCTCTCCCGCGTCATTTTTTATCCCTCATCTTCTCTGTCGCCAGCTTCACCAGATCCTCGAACTGTCCGTCGCACTGCTCCCTGGGAATGACAAAGGCGCTGACCGTGGACATGTACACATAGACCGCGTCCTTGCGACAGCGCACCTTGCGCACGTCGTCCCACGGGAACTGCTGCCGGTCCCGACCCTGAGTAATGACCACGCCGCTGTCGTCAAAGGTATAACAGAAGGGCTCCGCAAACGCTTCCGAGTGCAGCTGCTTATTCCCCCGCCACACCAGCATGAGCGGCTGCAGCACCGTGAACATCAGCGCCAGCACAATCAGAATCCCCCGCTGCATGGGAAGCCATCCGCTCCATCGGAAAATCAGCCCGAAAAGCGCCGCCAAACTGATCACCACACTGATCACGCCGGACACCTGGGTGTAATAATGATAAATCAGAAACTTCCCCAGCGATTTTAAATCCAATTTTACCTGTATCTGAATGGTCATATAATCCTCCGTTCTGGAGCGTAGCTCTATGCATCCATAGCGAATATGCCCGCCTTGCTATTCTGTGGCGCTCCGACACATATAGTAAATGTAATCATAGATTACTGTATCAGTATAACAAATAGAGGTTTCATTGACAAGTACAAGGATATTTTATACAATGATATCAGGTTCAGAAATCCGCACTATCACGGGGATAAAGGCAACATGGCTTTTCCCCCGCAATTATAAAGGGAGGCTGTCATGTTTGGTACACTGTCCGGGAACATAATGGGAATCGGCTATTTTTTACTATTTCAGATACTGGGAATCTTCCTGTCTTTTATTTTTTTTAAAAAGGAAAATCTGCCCGGCGTAAAGAACGGCTTTATTCTTCTGATGGGAAGCGTTCTGGGGAGCTTTTCCCTCCAGTGGCTGCCGGTGATTTACGCGTTTTTTCTTGATTTCACCGTCACCGCCCACATACTCGCCCTGATTACGATGCTCGCGCTCACGGCGGCGGCGTATTTTGCCATAGGAAGACAGATATTGCCCGCCGGGGCTGGCCTTATGGCCCGCGTCAAAAAATGGTTCACGGATGATCCCGTCCTGTTCCTTCTGCTCCCCCTGTACCTCTTTGTCGTGATCACGCTGCTCCACCACACCATTTCCTATGTGGACGGCGCCATGCACAGCGGGCAGAGCACCTATGGGGACATGAACATGCACCTGGGATTCATCACCAGCATCGCCAGGCAGCACACCTTCCCGCCGGAGTATTCCCTTCTGCCGGGTACAAAACTAGCCTATCCTTTTTTGTCCGACAGCATCTCCTCCAGCCTGTATCTCTTTGGCAGCTCCCTGCGCATCGCCTATCTGCTCCCCATGTTCGCGGCGCTTCTGCAGGTATTTTTCGGCGCGTACTTCACCATCCGCAAGCTCCTTCGCGGCGCGGACGGCTCCTGCCGTGGAAAATCCATTCTCGCCTTCGCGCTGTTTTTCCTGAATGGCGGTTTTGGCTTTGCCTACTTTTTGAATAAGGGATTTTACAATGAAAATTTCACGCGGATTTTCACCGCGTTTTACGAGACGCCCACCAACTATGTGACAGAAAATATCCAGTGGCACAACGTCATCTGCGATATGCTGATTCCCCAGCGCGCCACCCTGTTCGGGTGGGCCATCCTCTTTCCGGTTCTCGCGCTTTTACTGCACGCCAGAGAACACAAAAATATGCGCTGCTTTGTGCTCTCCGGGATTCTGGCGGGCGGCCTGGTGCTGATCCACACCCACTCCTTTCTGGCTCTGGGCGTGTGCTGCGGCATATTTCTCCTGCAGGATATTCTGGCAGAGCGGGAAGAAACAAGGCGCCTGCCCCTTTTAGGACGGTTTGGCGCCGTCGTCCTGTTTCTGCTCGCGATGTGCCTGATCCGGAACCGCCAGCAGTCCGAAAACCCGCTCTCCGCTAACGCCATCCTCACCATCGGACTGGCTCTGGTGGGCCTTTTCATCGGCGTTCTCGTATATTTTCTGGTACACGCAAAGGACCGGAAGCCCCTTCTCCTCTGGGGCGTGTTCTTGGGCGTCGTACTGGTTCTCGCCCTGCCGCAGCTGTTCGGCTTTACCTTTCAGCAGGCCCAAGGGGAGCAGTTCGTGCGGGGGAGCTTCAACTGGGCCAACAGCGCGGACAGCGGCGACGGCTACCTGATGTTTTACATCAAAAACCTGGGAATCATGTTTTTCCTCACGCTTGCCATGCTGGTATTCGGCACGAAAAAGCAATGTAAAATCGCCTTGCCCGGCATCGCCATCTGGCTCATGAGCGAATTTATCCTCTTTCAGCCGAACCCCTACGACAACAACAAGCTGCTGCTCGTGGCGTATTTGTTCTTCTGCGCCGCCGTCTCGGATTTTGTCTGGGATACCTTGTCCGCGGGGGAAAAGGATCGGCGCGTCATCTTCGTGTCCATGACTGCCTTTTTGGGCGTATTCGCCGCCCTCCTCACGATGGGGCGGGAGTATGTCTCCGACTACGAGCTGTACGACGACTCCTACGTCTCCCTCTGCGAGTGGGTGGAGGATAACACGGAGCCCTCGGATATTTTCCTCACAAACAACAATCACAACAACGCCGTCGCGTCCCTCACCGGACGCAATATCGTGTGCGGCTCCGGCACATTTCTCTACTATCACGGGTTGAATTACGCGCAGAACGAGGCGGACGTAAAGACGATGTACGAGGATCCCGCAAAGCGCCCGGAGCTGCTTGAAAAATACCATGTGTCCTATATCGTCGTCGGCGCCTATGAAATGAATAATTACGCCATTCCGGATCTGGACGCCATGCGCCGGGATTATAAGACCGTGTACGATGAAAACGGGGTTGTGGTGCTGAAAATCACACGCTAAAAATCCACAAAATCCAATTTCGTTGACGAATAAAACAAATTGTGTTAAACTGAGAAAAATTGTTTGTCGGAGGAACGAATGTGCAGTAAGAATCTTAAACGAGAAACTTTTTTTAAAAAGTACAAAGTGGAAAAATATCGAGCGATTTGCAGTCGTATATAACAGAAAACCTAACCCATAAGGTTCATTCAGTTCAGTGCAGGCGGAAGGACGGGGAACATCTGCTCGAAAAGATTATACGGAAATGTGGAAAAGAACAACTTGCTAAATACATAGGTATCAACAAGACGAATTATCGGGAGATTATCCGGGATCTGATAGGAGTGCGGATCCTTGTTTTTTCAAAAGAAGAATGGGAAGGCGTATTTGACGATTTGATTCGGATGTTTCCATTGAAGGAAAATGATTCATGTTTCATGAAGGAAGAGCCGATAGCATACACGCGATATGGCGACAGGGATATTTTTCGGGATAAGATACATGCGGAATATACCAATAAAGGGTATCGCTCCCAGCACTATATCGTAAAATATAATAAATGTTATGGCGAGATACAAGTCCGCACTCTTTCAGAAGAAGTATATGGGGAATTTGACCACTATGTGAAATATCCGTATAGAGAGGAAAATCGGTTTCTTATTCGTTATACGACGGTTTTGGGGCAACTGCTTGATTCTGTCGATGAGATTATCTCTACTTGTTACCAAATGGGGGAGAACGGCTGGGATGCATGTAATCATTATTACGAAAAAGATACATATGTAGATTGGACGAAGCTGGAGCAAAAACCTGAACTGTCATTGAAAAATATAGGACGGATGAATCACATTTCCAGTGGAAAAAATGTTAATATCAGGGATCGCGCAAACCAAATTATATTCAGAAAGGACCGAACGAACACATGACTGAGCAGAAAAGATGTGATCATGACCGAATCAATGCCTTGATTAACGAGGTGGTTTCGGGCGAACAGAAAAGAGATACTTTGCGAAACTCTTCCTATCAATTTGAAAAAGAGGCACAGGCTATGTATTTTTCTAATATGCGCCGCAACATGAAGTCGAGGCTGGCATCTGCTGTTATGTGTGCCAGTTCTGATTTGAGTGAGTTAAGGATAATGGAGGCTTTGAGGTGAGATGGAGGCTACAATAAATGAAAAAGACTACCGAGAGCTGCTGGAAAAAGTAGGAGAAGGAAAATTTCGTGAAAGATTTTCTGAATTGGTAAAAACCGCGGAGAAATTTATCAGTGAGGCGGGGTATGAGGAAGATGTGGAATGTAATGAACGAATCATGCTCAGTGTTATGTTGGATTATTATTCGGATATTGAAAGGCTGAAACAGTTTCATCAGATAGAACATGTGCGGACAGAAAAGATTTTTGCCTATTTAATCGCGTGGATTGTCAGGAGAAAACCATTACAATTTATTCATTATACGGAAATTGAAAAGGATATTTATGTCAATGAGCGTTTTGCTGCATACATTTTGCTCAATGAGTGTATGCCATTTGGCAGCGGGAAATATGTTGAGTCCGAGGATGAGAACAAGCTTGACGCGTATATTGATTTACTGTTGTATTATTTCAAATACCGGGAATGTAATCCTCAAGCCATAGAATTGGCGATTGAATCTTTTAAAATGGGCATGCTGGTGAAGGGCTGACTGCAGCCTGTATGATAGCAGCGACAAAATAATTTAACTATAGCACAACCCAAAAGATACCTGAACCGGGCACACACTCCCGCTGATCCAGGTATCTTTTTTCGTGGCTGCTTCCTTCTGCGCAGTTCCATTTACCCATTAAGCTCCTTATACACTGCCTCCAGATCCTCATCCAAAGAACCGGCAATTTCTTCATATTCCGATTCATCTTTTACACGGTCAACAAGATCTTTGTACTTTTGGTACACGGAATCCAGCTTTTTGTACCTGTTTTTCAAATTTGATTTTTGTTCGTCGTTTTCTTCTCTCTCAATTTCTCCCGTTATGTCCTCCAGAGACGTCTGTAATGTGTTCAACCGCAAATCAACCTCCTTCTGATAATCGTATGTTTTATATTCCCTCTCCATTATGACCAGCTCCGCGCAAAGATTCTTATACGCCTTTTCAGCAAAAGAATTTTCCTGTGATTCTTCCTGCCCTTTTACATGGAAAAAGAGGAATTTATAGGGTATATGATCGTCGCTATTACTACTAAGGAAAGATTTTTCCAGCTGCTCGAATGAATATTTTTCATTCGATAAAATCACCTCTGTCATATCATTGACGCCACCATGTAACCGGCCGGTCAGTTTTAACAGGTACTTATAATTTCTTTTCTCATGCTTGCAGGAATAGCAGTATGTTTCTCCATCAAATTCCAAATACGAATCTTCACATGTATGCGCATCCGCTACCATTTCATCCGCACTTTCATCCAAAGCGTTCGAATCCTCCGCGTCCGCATCGCTGACCGTTTTGTCAAATTGACTTATCAAATGGATCCGGGCCGCTTTTCCATCCCGTGAATCCTGTACAAACGAATCCCAGTTCTCTTTTCCCGCTTCAAGTTGTCCATTGTGAAATACTACGCTTGGCGCGTCCTGATCCGCGGCTTCCTGACTGGAACTACCGGGCGTATCAGGAGTCTGATTCCTCTCCGCCAGCACCTGTTTCCCGCCTATTACAACCAGAACTGCCGCCACAATTAAGCCGATCACCATCGCCGTAATCTTTTTCCTTTTGTTCATACTTGAACACATCCTTTCTCTAATAAATTTCCAAGATTATTTCTCCCGGGTCCCATATCCTGCATCCGACTGCGGAGCCGGACCCGGTATCTCATAACATTTCTACTCCTCGTACATGCTCGCTGCCATCCTCAGCAGCTCCTCTTTTGCATTGGGATAATCGGTGGCCTCAAGAACATTCAAATAGTCTTTATCGTCCCATGTAATCCGGTACAGCTTTTCCTTTTCCTTTTTCTGTTCCTGATATGTCCCAATATATCCGGCCACTGCTATCTGCTCCTCGGAATCGCTCTCATCGTCTATGCTGACGCTCAGGCCTTCCAAAATCTTATACCTCGAATATACGATCCCGCTCTCCTCATCCGCAGGCCATACGACTCCCAGGAATTTCTCGCCCCCTATCCTCTCTGTCTCCTTCAGTCCTTCCGGGATATACAGCGGCTCACCGCTGATCCGCTTCTTCACGCTGTCCGGATCCACATCCCCCGTCAGCTCCTGATACACCCTTTTTTCCTTCTCAATACCGGGAATATGTGAGCTCTGGTACTCCCAGGGATGAATCCCGAGAATTTTGGCTCCCACAGTAACCGCGGAAAACAGGCCGACGCACACAGCCGCAACCGCAATGGCAACCCGAAGCCGGCTCTTCGGCGCCGGCTCGCACCCGGGCGGACAATAGCCATATTTTCTGAAAACCCGACGAATTCTCCTTTTATAGCGTTCCGACTCCGGGAGCGGCTCCTTTATGATGTCCATCTTGTCCAGAATATCCATTTCCGCCCTGACATATTTTTTCACTGCTTCCCGTATTTCTTCCTCGCTTACAAATCTATTCATTTTCCATCCACCTCTCTCTTAACATAGCTCGCGCCCGCGACATGCGCATATTCACTGCCGCCTCGCTAATCCCGCATACTTTCGCGATTTCCCTCTGCGGAATCCCGCTGATGTAATGCATAATCATCACTTCCGCGTACGGTTTCGGAAGGCTGCGCATCCAGAGTTTCATTTCCATTTCTTCTATTTCCTTGTCTTTTGTAACACAATAGGCCGACAGCTCATGCTCGTCTAATGGGATCTCCATTTTCATTTTCCGGCGATTCTTCTGATACAGATTCAAGGCCGTGCGCTCCGCGATCAGGACCAGCAGTGCCTTTGTCTCCTGACTCTCCACATCTTCAAACAGCTCTATCTTTTTCAGAGCTCTCTCCCATGTCGCGGAAGCGGCATCCTCCGCGTCTTCCGGGTATCGCAGAATTTTGTATGTCACGCCGCGCACCAGACTGTGGTAGCAGTCATACAGCTTTTCTGCCTTTTCGCGCTTTTCCCGGCTGTTAAATAAGTGCTTCATCTGCCTCCCTCCACTTGCGTATTATTTGCCCCTCTATAATATATAACACTCCAAAACGGAAAAACCTAACAAAAAATTTTTTAAATTTCCAATTGATTGAAATTAAAACAAAAAACTTGTTTTAATTTTGTTTCTAGGGTATAATAGGGATAATGATGCGAATCATAAATATGAATTATAATTATGATGAAACGGAGGCTGACAGGATGAAATTGCTATATGTAAAGGCCAGTCATTTTAAAAATGCGAAGAATGATTTTGAAATAAGCCTGGTAGCAAAATCAAAGAAAACTGCCGAGGACAGGGAGTATGAACTTCTGGAGATTGCAGAGGATTTATTTGTTTATAATACGCTCGCATTTGTTGGGAAAAATGCATCGGGCAAGACTACAGCAGTTGAATTACTGGACTGCTGTTACTCTATACTTGGGGAGTTCCGATTAGAAGGAAAGCATTATAAGTATGATAATGTGGAATTGGACATGATATTTTTTCATGAAGGATATCTGTATCGATATATGACAGTTTTGCAACCGGATCATACGCTCAGCAATAAAGCGGTTTTCACACAGCAGCATATTTACAGAAAAAAATATTATAAGACAAAAATAAAGACAATTTTTGATGAGAACGATTTTACAGAACTTGATGGATTCGGAGAATTGCCGGATGATACATCAAAGGTGTTTTTTGTGCTTAAGGAAAAAACGACGAGGGCAATTTACTTTGATAGTTTTGGAGAGAATACGGATACCTACTCTATTCTTTTTAAAACTATGAAGAATTATAAGATTCCGGAAGGGATTTTTTTGAATATTCTTCGTATTTTTGATGAGAATGTGAAAACTATTGAAAAAATTGATGATCATAACTATAAACTTCGTTATCAGAATGAGATAAAAAATGTTTCGGATCAAGAGCTTGTGTATATTCTTTCCAGCGGGACAACTAAAGGCGTGCTTTTATATGTTCTGATGGCAGCCTCGCTGATGAATGGATTTGATCTGATTGTAGACGAGATAGAGAATCATTTTCACAAAACTCTTGTAGAAAATATGATTAGCCTGTATAAAGATAAGGGAGTAAATAAAAATAAGGCAACACTGATTTTTTCCACTCATTATTGTGAGGTGTTGGATTTGTTCAATCGCAGAGATAACATATGGATTGCAAAAGCGGATTCACAAGTATATCTTAGTAATATGTATGATGACTACGAAATTCGTACAGAATTGCTTAAGAGCAGGCAATTTTACAATAATGCATTTCAGACGGCGGTAAACTATGAGGAACTGATGAATATGAAAAGGAAACTGATGATGACTCAAAAGTTTTGCCAAAGCTAATATTAAATGCGGACATAGATCTTATAAAAATGACACCGCTTTTTATGAAGAATATTATGGAAATAATCCCGAATTGCTTGTTAAGAGCATAAGGGAATATCGCCGTATTAGAAAAACTCATAGTAAAGATGAACATTATCTGGCCGAACTTTTAAAATAGAAAATAACCCAAAAAGATACCCGAACCGGCACACTCCCCCCCGCCGATCCGGGTATCTTTTCTCTCTCATAACCTTTGTTTACTCCATAACGCCCCCCTTTACTAATAAAATGACCATGTATGCAATTTTAATTTTATTTATAATGCAGGCGGAAAAATCTTTTCGCGGATAATTCATCGTCTGCACTCCAGCACATAATAGGCATTGGGGCCTTCTTCCGCATCTCCGTTTGATCCATCTCCTATAGTGATGTAAAATGTATTCTCATCCTTTATGGCTATATCCGATGAAACGGCTGTCCCGCTCCCGTATTTGACGCGGTCAATTTCCGGAATGCTCTCGTCCCGAAGGCTGAAAACCGGCGTCAATTCCGCATCCGTGCAGGCTCCCATCCATACAGTCCCATCTTCTCCGCGGCATATGAGTCTGCCGTCCCGGCAGTCCATATCCGGATCCATATACAGGGTGTCCGAAACATGCGAATCAAACTGATATTTTATTTTTCCTGTCTTTCGGTCTGCGACCGCAAAAACGAGACTGCCCTGATTCGCAGTATACGTCCCATAGACGAATCCGCCGTCTATTCCATAGAGAATGATTCCGTAGACGGCCTCCTTTTTCACGCTGCCTGTTTTTATGTTGACCACGGCGCTCCCGCATGTCTGCACTTTTCCCTGGAAGGACCTGGCATAATACAAGATACGGAACTTATTCCCGCTCAAATCATACGCCTTTTGCATTCTCAGGACTTTCCCCGTGACATCTCCTTCTTTTTTCAGTTTTTTAATGCTGATTTTCTTTTTAATTATCCGTTTTCCATCCTTTATGCGGTATTTATATGCCATAATGTGGTTCCGGTCCCCCGCATTCTCGAAAAAAGTATAGGCATATTTTTTCTTCACAACTGTCATTCTGGCATTGTACTTCTTTTTCGGAAGGTTCACGGTTTTCTTTTTGCCACTGGCATTATAAGACAGGTATTTCCCGCCCTTGCCACCGGATGTGAGCAGGACGCCCAGTGTATCATCTTTTTTTACGTTTAGGCGGATATCAGCCGCCGAGCATCCCTTTAACCGTTCCGATTTGAAACCAGATTCCACCATGACTGGCTGACCCGACACAGCGCCTCCCGTGGCTGCGTTTACGTCTGCCATGGCTGCGTTTACATCTGCCGTGGCTGCGATTGCGTCTGCCATGGCTGCGTTTACCTCTGCCTTGGCTGCTGGTGATCCTGCCGTCCCTGTTATCAGCAGAGCCGCAGATAATACAATTCCCATAAACTTTTTCATGGTAATCTCCTTTCCGGAGCGTTTACGCGATGGGGCGATGAGAAAGCTGCGTAGCAGTTTCTCATCTGCCATCAAAAAATATTTGTGAGCGCTCCAAAGAACTGAAAGTTCTTTTCACAAATATTCGTGTAAAAAATAAGCTATCGAGCTTATTTTTTACACTATTCCCCCTTTTTTGATTTTTTGCATCTTACAAATGCTTCTATATATAAAACGAATGAAAAGGGGAAAATGTTGCAAAGAATGAGTAAAATGTCAAAAAAATTTTCAAAAAGAGCTATCCCCTGCGAATTTTCCAACTGCCGCTTCTGTCTGAGCCGACTCTCTCAATTCTACCTTCCTCAATCAGCTTTTCCAACGCTAGCTGCACCTTTTTTCTTGATATCCCCAATTTTTCCATCATTGCTGACTGAGTAATGTTCGGATTTTCACACAGCATTTCCCATATTTTTTCTGTCCTTTCCAAAATTTCTGTTCCTTTTTTCTGTTCTTTTTTTATCTGTTCCTTTTTTTCTGTTCCTTTTTTCTGTTCTTTTTTTATCTGTTCCTTTTTATCTGTTCCTTTTTTCTGTTCTTCACTGTCCTCCATAAGTTCTGTATTACGGAACATATTTACTCGGAAACAACCCGCTTGTTCGCTGAGCTCAGGTTCTCTCAGACCCGCTCTCTCACAATCCTCATACAGCCTGGGAATGCCGCTTCCCCAGCGCTCCACTACTTTCATATAAGCAAGCGCACGCATAATTCCCTTATTTCTCGGCCTGCTATACCCCTTTTTCATTTCCTCTATGGTAAGACCGCCAATCAGCATCCCCGGAGATGTAATCTCCAACCTGTCATCATACAGAGCCACCTGTACATCGGCAGCGTCCAGATATGATCTGTGGCTGACGGCGTTAGCAATCAATTCCCGAATACTGTCAATCGGAAGCTCATAGACATCTCTGCGCAATAAACCGCCGAACTCAGCTCCCATTCGAATATTTCTGAGCACAAACTGATACGCCTCATCAATCTGTTCATAAATTGGTCCATTATATTCTTTTTTATCCACAAAAACCGCTCTGGTTGTGCCCTTGAACACTCCACATTGAACAGATGTCTCCTGCGTGCGGTCGGGTGATAACAGCAAGAAACCATTTGTAGGATAAATCTTCCCATCCTTCTCCTGCAACAATCCCCAGGATTGCAGTTGCCTTTTAGTTACACGTTTCATACTTTGTTTTTCCTCTGTTGTCAGACATCTGCTTAACGCATATTGATACATGGTATCACACAATTTATCAATTTCTTCATCGGTAACCGTCTCACCTACCGCAACCATCTTGTCATAACTCTTATTTGTCCCTTCAAGTTCCAGCTCTTTCACCATAAAATCATCCGCTGCCCGCGTAGAACCAGGCACACGGATGTACACTCCGTCCGGCTTGCCCTCTTTTTTCAAAAAATACGGCCTGTTCTTACCCGGATATACCTGAACGATTATAATTGTCTTTCCCTCTATCGTCCAATATTTTATATCAAAATCAATCATCGGCTCGCAACTGTCAATAATTGCATTGGAAATACCATCTGACGCCTCAAAAATTGTATCCTGCGGAATACCAGTAACTTTCCATGTGCCATCTTCTACGCCAAAAATGAGTAATCCGCCTGCGCAATTTGCGTAAGCTACCGCTGTTTTTGTATAATTCCTGCTATTTCGCGGAATCATCTCTTTATATTCAATTTCTTTTGACTCGGCATTCAAGATTTCTCCTACTGTCATTCAAAATCACCCTCTCTGTCCGGACCTGTCCTTTCTCCCAGATAAATAAAAAATATACCATCACATTTTCAATTTAAACACTGCGAAAATGTGAACAGATTTATTATACCCCGGATTGATGTTTAATTGCAAGTTCAAAAAAAGACACCCGGACCGGCACACTCCCACCCCGCCGATCCGGGTATCTTTTCTCTCTCATAACCTTTGCCTACTCCATACCGCCCCCTCTACTGATAAAATGACCATGTTATGCAATTTTGATT
>CANRJU010000054.1 GCA_947631075.1 uncultured Lachnospiraceae bacterium | reverse complement strand
CGGGACGTGTCAGCGCATAATGGATGCACTGTACAGGCGAAAGGCTCACTCCAAAAGGCGAACGTTTTGCATCAAACAGTCTGCCTCCGGCAAAACCCTTCATAACGGTTATCCCGACATTTTTTTCTTCACACATCCGATACAGTTCTGCTCTTTCGTCGTCGATTCCGGAAAGCTCCCGGTCATACCGATATCCCTCCGACAGCAGCTCATCCAAATCTTCATCGGCGGGCAGCATATCAAAGGCAGGATTGATGCTGAAAAGGATCATCTCCACAATCCCCGACTGCACGGCCAATTTTGCGGTCTTAGGATTATGGGAACTCAGCCCTATATGGCGGATCGTCCCTTTTTCCCGCAATTCCAAAACATATTTCATATACCCGGAATCCTGCAAGGCTACCCAGTCCTCTTCCGTATCCACATAATGTATCATGCCGATATCGATATAATCCGTCCGAAGTCTCGCAAGCAGATCTTCAAAAGCGGGTTTTACATACTTCATATCCCTGGTACGCACATACTGGTCGTTTATCAGAGTAGAGCCCAGATGCCCCTGCACATACCATTTCTCTCTGTTTCCGAACATGGCCTCTCCGATAATGTCTCTGGATTTCGGGTCGGGCATCCAGCAGTCGATGATATTGATGCCGAGATTTCCGGCATAGCGCATCAGTTCTACAGCCTCCTCCCTGGGATGCCGTTCCAGCCATTCCCCGCCGAATCCTATTTCACTCACCATAAGACCGGTTTTCCCAAGCATTCTTTTTCGCATAATATCCTCCGTTCCGGGAATGTTTTTGTTCAAACCTATCATAATCGGTTCATCTAAGTCCTTATCAACATAATAATATATGAGCAAAAACATTTTATTTTATAAATTCTTATTTCTTTATTGATTTTACTTTTGACCACACGCCGTAAACATATCCGCCGGTAACTTTTTTATAGGCCCGGACGCGGGAATAATACTTAGTTTTTTTAGACAGCTTCAGCTTTGTATGAGCGAGGGCGGCCGACACTTTCTTAACCGTCTTATACCCGGAATTCGGCTTCTTGCTTATCTGGATTTCATAACCGGATGCTCCGCTGGTCTTTTTCCACTTCAAGACAGCCGCCGTGCCGTTCTTTCGCTTTGCAGTAAAATCTTTCGGAGCTGTCGGTTTTGTAGCTGTAGTGTAAGTTGTTTTCTTACCTTCCGTAATTTCTCCGTTCACTTTCATCATGGGCACTACTCGTACTTTATAAGTAGTTCCTGCCTTCAGCTTCTCGCCATCAATCTTTTTGATTGTCAGGGTAGTTGCTCCCGCCTTTACATCCGCTGCTTTTATATATTTTCCCCCGACTTTCAGGTAAATACGATAGCCCTCAGTTGCGCTCTTATCCGGTTTCCAGGAAATTTTCACACTATTTTTTGTGCTGGCAAGCGTAGCGTTTTTAGCTGGAGTATCCGGTTTTGAGTCCTCTGTTTTTCCCGAATCATCCGTTGCGGCAGAGCCCGGCGTCGAGTCCGGTGTCGGCGTTGGCGCCAGCGTCGGAGCTGAATCCGGTGTTTGTGTCGGAGCCGGGCTTGGCGCTGGGGCTGGATTCGGCGTTGGGGTTTGCGTCGGAGCCGGGCTTGGCGCTGGTGTTGAATCCGGCGTTGGAGTTTGCGTTGGAGCCAGACTTGGCGCTGGTGTTGAATCCGGCGTTGGAGTTTGCGTTGGAGCCGGATTTGGTGTTTGCGTCACTTCTTCCTGTCCCCCTGTTGCCGGAATGACTGTCCCCTGTGTAATAATCTGCCCGCAGTCCGCGCAGCAGACGTCTCCTGTGTAACCGTCCTCATCTGCCGTTGCTTCTTTCTGTCCCCGGAGTTCCGTTTTTCCCGTATGGTTGAGAGGGTCTTTTTCGCCATAAGCATACCCGCAGTCCACACAGACTGCCTGACTTATACATGTGGCCACGCCTCCGGTGTGAGGCAGACTATCCGTTTTGTCTCCGCACAATTCGCACTCCTGCCAATGCGTTTTTTCGGTATGGTTCCATTTGAGCTCATGCTCATAAACAGGCTGTTCCGCTCCGCATACCTTGCACTTGCCATTTTCATATACATGTTCTTCGCTCCACACCTGGCCACAGACACTGCAGACATCCCAGTGATGCGTGTTATCTTTCTGCAGTTTGCCATAGGTGTGTTCAGACACCTCTTCACGTTCTCCACAAGAACACTCCAGCCAGTGATGTATAGCATCCGATACATAAATGCCATTTTCTTTGTTATATTCAAAATCGTGCTCATGTTCCTCCGGCAGCCTGTCGAGCACCTCGCCGGCAGCGATTATCTGCTCACATCCTATGCAGTATGTATCGCCACTGTAGCCTTCCTTTTCCTTCGTCGGCGCCTTATAGTTGCGAATCTCGACACCGCCGTCATGGTATGACGGATCCGGTTTGCCGTAACTCTGCCCACAGACGTCACAGACAGCCGCATGTGTACATGTCGCCACTCCACCGGAGTGCTCCGCCTCCGAGCTGCGCCCCGTGCATCCCTCTGTCCGGCATTCATGCCAATGGCCGCCCTCATCATGTTTATATTCGTTATACTCGCCGAAATCATGAGCAGCTGCTCCCTCTTTCATTACCCATTCGCAGACCTCACAGACAATCGGCGTCGTGCACAGGCCGTCGTCCGCCGCCGCGCTGTGGTTCTCATACTGCCTTATAGTGCAGCCCTCATTTTCACATTCATGATAATGCCCTTTTTCATCTGATTTCCACACGGAGGACCAAACGTGGCCCGCACAGGCATCCTTCAGTGTATGACCACAGTCCGCGCATATGAGCGCCGTAGTACAGTTCCCATCGTCCTGCGCGTTGTGCGGCAGTTCTTCACTGGTCTGATCGCAGTCGTCATGAGTGCAGACGTGCCAGTGCGCATCCTCATCAAATGCCCAATTTGTCCCAAATACATGTTCTAATGCCGGAATCATCGTATACCCGCAGTCTTTGCAATTAACCGGTGTACTGCAATCCTTATCGACCGCATTCGTATCCAATACATGCAGAGAATGGTGGGTGACATGTTCGCAATATTCACATTGCTGCCAGTGCTCCGAAATATCGTTCAGCCACTTGGTAAAAGTGTGTTCTTTTTCATTCCGGACAGCATAGCAGACTATACACTGCTCCCACGATTTTAAATCGTCATATTTAGTCACCCAGTTATGTTCACAGGGCTTTTCCAGTTTCGGGACTTTTTGGCCTGTCTTTACAATTTTCTGACAGCTCAGGCAGACCTCGTCCCCGGTATATCCATCTTGTTCCACCGTAGCAGCTTCTTGGTTTTGAATCACGGTTTTTCCTACATGATTCTGCATATTTATTTCGCCATAGGGCATATGGCAGGTCTCGCAGACAGCCCTGTCATGACAGGTCGCCACGCCTCCCGAATGAGCAGTAACACGGCTTGCGACTTTGCAGTTTTTATTGGTACACACTTGCCAGTGGCCGCTCTCGTCCCCAGAATAAGCCGCATCCGCAAAACGGTGCGCCGATTCCCCGTGCATCGCCACATAACCGCACGTTGAACAGATCACGCTCTTGGTACAGTCTCCTGTATCCTTAGTAAATGTATGCTCCCCGCGATCGGTTGACTGATTGCATCCGGGATTGGTGCATATCCTGCGGTGGACGTTGACTGTATAAGTATAGTCCTCGCTCCAGTTGTGCTCTGCAGCCTCCCTCAGCGTAGCTTTGCAAGTCTTACACGTCCATGCCGTCGTACAATCTCCGTCGTCCGACCCGGTATGCGCCTCTTTTTTTCTCTTATAATCGCAGCCTTCCCGCGTACATTCCTGCCAGTGAAATGTGCCGTCGCTTTTCCATGTATCGTCAAACGTGTGGCTGCTATATCCCTGTACATGGTATCCGCAGACCGGACAGCTCCACGAGCTGGTGCAGTCATGAATTTCCGGGGCATTGCTGTGAGGCTCTGCCGCGCCATCTATGTCCTTTGTCGTCTTTGTACAGCCCTCGTTTGTACATTTTCTCCAGTGACCGGTCTGGTCGCACCCATAATCCCCCCACACATGCTGCGTTGCAGGCAGCTTCTGACCGCAATTTTCTCTAACACAGACGGACTCCGTGGTACAGTCCCCATCATCCGCGTAGCTGTGTCCGAGCGGTTCGATTTCTATATGATGGTCCGGATTTTCCGCATGACACACCGTACACTGGAAACCACTGTACCCTGCTTCCGTACAGGTAGGCTCTTTCAGCACCGTGCGCTCCGACCAGGTATGTGTCGCAGCAATAACCTGCGTATCTTTTGCCCCGCACTTAGTACAACTGCGCTCTTTCTCCCCCGGCGTGCCGGAACTGCACTCCGCTTCTTTCGTGACATTCCAGTTTCCCCAGGAGTGCGCGCCTGCAGGGATGGTCTCCACATTTCGAGTAAGCCCACACCTTGAGCACTGCTCATAAGAGGTCCCGGCCACATCGCAGGAAGACTGTTCTTTCTTCTGTTCCCATATATGCGCTTCCCCATCCTGTACTTCGTAAATCTCTCCCTCTCCTGTCATAAGCGTCTGACAGCGTATACACGGATAGACAGTAATCGCTTCTTCCTCGCCGCACGGGGTAATTTGCTGTGGATTGCTCGTATCCGCCTTATGCCCGAGCGCCTTGGTCGTATTCGAGGAATAAAAAACAAACCTCTCGCCGCAGTTCCCGCAATTAGAATACGCGGTGCGTTTTCCCGGCGTAGTACATGTCGCAGCAATATCTACTAATTGGCGTCCGGTCGGCTGATGAGCAACATAAAACCTTTCTATTGCCTCGTTTCCGGCGTCATCGATTGCCGTGACCGTCCAGGAGGAGCCCTCCGCTCCCTCAATCGAAACTGTGCCATCCGTGCCATCGGTAATTGTCCCGCTCACGGAGCGTGAATCCGAGGACGCTTCCAGCGATATCAGATTGCCACCGTCATCATGCGCTGTGATCCTGGGCGGATCGCAGAACAACGTTCCTTTGTAGTGATTGTTCACCGGCGTGATGGTAATGACCGGCCTGGTCATATCCGACACGCCCTTTGTCTCAGAAATTTCCGGTGTATCCAAAACGGCAGACTCCGCTACCCCCGGATACACCAGAAGCTGAAACGCCGTCGCTGCGCACAGCAATACGGCTAATCCTCTTTTCCCATGTTTTTTCATAAAACTGCACCTCCTCGTATTTAGAAGAATGTCTACATTATATATAAATTTCCATACAAAAGCAAGATAATAATTAAAATCAAATAGTTCCCGCGTTCACAGTTCTGAGGAATCAACTTTACTTGACACTGCCGAAAGAATTGCTCCCCACTGAAATTCTAAACTGTCAAATAACACTCTATTATTTTCTGTATCCTTCATTGCTGCTCTTGCTTTCACATAACTTAAAAGCAAAAGCATAACAGCATCTCTTGCCTTTGCCTGATCTACTGATTCATCTGCCGAATCAGAATTAAGAGCTGCTCCGCACAATGGTTCAATTACTTTTTGATAATATGGATGATTTGTATTCAATTTAATTACCATCTTATCCCCTAATAATGTTTCTATTTCAAAAAAAATGGATGCAGGATAAGCGACAGTAAGTATTGAATACATATTATTATAAATTGATTTTCTGCGGGCTTCTCTCGAAGCAACCGATTCTTCACCCTTTCCAGCAGTTTCATCCAAAATCTGTTCGATTTTGGCATTTTCTTCCTCTTTAGTCATGCCGACTTTCTTTTGATTCATAGGAAGAAGGTCATCTAAAGAAGCCATAATACCGGCAATATTATCAAAATGATTCTTCGCTTGATTTTGTTTTGCCTTTTCAATCGCACGATCTTCTTTTATTCGTTTTCTAAGCGATGTTATCGCGCCAGTCAACTCGGATTTTAATCGATCCTTCAAAGCTCCTATTGGCTCCGCTCCTCTTTTAATATATCTTACCTGAAAACATTCATCTAACTCTGGCGGAAAAGAAATCTCACATCCCCACCATCTATCGTTGTCCTGATATGAAAACTGCCCTTTCATACCGATTAAATATGGAATCTTATCATATAAAACTTCTCTATTAGCTCTAAGAATTGACACCCCCTCATTTTGATCAATCTTTCTTTTCCTAGCCTCATTATTTCCACCATCACCAATATTGACATGCCAATTCCGTTATCTGCCACAGTAATTCTTTGAATTTCTTCAATTTTCTTCTTTCCCACTTTTTCAGTTTTCTTCGTAAAATCAATTCGAATCTCTCTTGCTCCGGCTTCTACAGAATTGTCGACAATTTCACCCAATCCATTTTCCACTGAATAATCATTGTAACGCAATGACTCATACATACGCGAAACATCGATAAGATCCGATTCGCTTGAAGCATCAAACTCTCATGATAATTAAAGAAGAAATTTTTAAGAGTATTTTGAAATGATAAAAACGCCAATAATCACAGAAAACCTGGGATTCAAAATCCCAGGCTTTAGTCCTTTTTATTATTTTCTTTCCGATTGAGACGAAACACCTTTCGGATGCTGGATTCAGACCGGATTGTGTATGTACTCTTCCCGCACTGGCTACAGGTCCGGTCCTCCCGTTCAACGGTGTCGCCCTCAAAAGTATATCCGCAGAGCGGACATTTATATACATAATGCTGCTTGGTCTCCATTTTGCCACTCCCTCTATAAAAGAACTGCGCAGTATGCGCAGTTCTTTACTCTTAAATCTTTAAGCGCGAGACGGGACTCGAACCCGCGGCCCCAACCTTGGCAAGGTTGTGCTCTACCAACTGAGCCACTCGCGCGTCATCTGACTGTATATCAGAAACGAGTAATATCTTATCATACTTTTTCTGTTCTGTCAACTTTTTAATATTTTTTATATTTTGATTATAAAATGGGCGTTTTGCGGGCAATTTGGCGCCCGCAAAGCCCTGTCTGAAACCGCCTGTTACCTATAAAATAGTCAATCCTTTGCCAGCAAAAGCATGATCTGATTACTTCTCTCGATGAACTCGGTCATCTTATCCGCCTCCAGCGGCTGGTGGCTGATCATGGCCAGGTCATAGAGCTGCTTGCAGAACATCTCGGTGTTCTCGCCCTCGCCGTGCTCCAGCACATACTTCACGAGCGGGTGGTTGGCGTTGAGCACCAGCGTCTGTCCCATGCCGGAGAAGTCCATGCCGCCCATGCCGTTCGCGGAGTACATCTTCATCATGTCCTGCATCCTTCTCGTCTCCTCGGACAAGGTAATCATGGAAGAAACCTTCTCGTCTTTCAGCTTCTCCACCTTTACCTCCAGCTGCTCCTTGCCGGTGGCCTTCTGGAACAGCTTCTTGAGCGTCTCCGTCTCCTCTTTCAGCTGCTCCTCGTCGCCTTCTTCCCGGAACGCGTCCGTCAGATCCGCGTCAATGCGCTGGAACTTCACGGCGTCGTCTCCCGCCTCCAGAGAGGAGACAAACGGCTGGTCGATGTTGTGAAGCAGAATCACCGCATTCATATTCTGCTCCTTGAACATCCGGATATACTGGCTCTGCTGCTGGAGATCGGTCACATAGTAAACCGTCTTTTTCGGCGGCTCCTTCGGCTCGCTCTCCTTATCCTCGCTGCCCTCTTCCACGACCTCGACCTCCGGTTCCGGCTCCGGCAGCGTCTCCAGATACTCGGACAGCGTGCTGTACTTGTCGTCCAGATCCTTAAAGAGAATGTAATCCTTCATTTTTTCCTTGAATTTCTCGTCCTTTAAGCAGCCGAACTTGATAAAGGGACTGATGTCATCCCAGTATTTTTCGTAATTCTCTCTGTCGGTCTTGCACATGCCGGTGAGCTTATCCGCCACCTTCTTGGTGATATAGTCGGAAATCTTCTTCACAAATCCATCGTTCTGCAGCGCGCTCCGGCTGACGTTCAGCGGCAGATCCGGGCAGTCGATGACGCCCTTCAAGAGCATCAGAAACTCCGGAATCACTTCTTTAATATTGTCCGCGATAAATACCTGGTTGTTGTAGAGCTTAATCACGCCCTCTAAGTTCTCATACTCCAGATTTACCTTCGGGAAATAGAGAATTCCCTTCAGGTTAAACGGATAATCCATGTTCAGATGAATCCAGAACAGCGGCTCCCTGTAGTCGTTAAACACCTTGCGGTAAAATGTCTTGTACTCCTCCTCGGTGCACTCGTTCGGATGCTTGGTCCACAGAGGCGTCGTGTCGCTGACGGATACCGGGCGCTTTAAAATCTTGGTCTTCTTGACCGGCTCTGCCTTCTCGCCGTCCTCGCTCTCGCCGTCTTTTCCCTCGTCCTTCTTCGGCTCCTCGACAATCTCCTCAATGACGGTGTCCTCCTCGGTCACTTCCTCGCTGGGAATCGTCTCGTACTCCGGCTCGGCCCCTGTCTTTTTCAAAAAGATCTCCACCGGCATAAAGGAACAGTACTTCTCCAATACTTCCCGCACCCGGTACTCGTTGGCGAACTCATAGCTGTCCTCGTTGAGATGCAGGATGATCTCGGTGCCCACCGTATCCCGGTCGTCAGGCCCCAGCTCGAAAGTCAGGCCGCCATCCGACTCCCAGTGAACGGCCTCTGCCCCTTCCTTATAGGAAAGAGTGCGGATCTCCGCCGAATCGGAAACCATAAATACCGAATAAAAGCCCAGGCCGAAATGTCCGATGATCTGCTCATCGTTGGCCTTGTCCTTATATTTTTCCAAAAAATCTGCGGCGCCGGAAAAGGCAATCTGGTTGATATACTCCTTCACCTCGTCCGCCGTCATGCCCAGACCGTTGTCCCGGAAAGAAATCGTCTTGTCCTCCGGGCTGACCTCTACCTCGATCTTGGCCTTGTAGTCGTCCGGCAGCTCGGCCTCGCCGATCATGGACAGCTTCTTCAGCTTGGTGATGGCGTCGCACGCGTTGCTGATTACCTCGCGCACGAAGATGTCGTGGTCGGAATACAGCCATTTCTTAATAATCGGAAATATATTCTCGGAATTGATTGCTAAGCTTCCCTGTTCCTTTGTCATTATAAAGACCTCCTATCGTTCACTCAGATAATATCCGGTCCATCCCTCTCCGGGATTCTCAAGACCTTGATACCATAATAATACGGTGAAAAGCGATTGTCAAGAAAAATTTAGCACTCATTCAAGCTGAGTGCTAACAATTTTGTTTTTCCGTATAAATGCCTCGCAATTTTCATCCCACTTCTCCTGCGCGCTCTTATCCAGCGAGAACTCCTTCTGCATATAGCCGGTGTACAGGTGCAGCTCGTCCTTTTCAAATTGGATCCGCAGCGAGCCCGCGTCCCCGTTCGGCATATAGTGGCAGAAGTCTATGAGCATTTTCAGAGGCTTCTTTTTTCCCCGGATCAGGGAATATATGTGGGGCTTGATCTGGCGCCACAGGACCAGTCCGCTTGCGTCCGGCTGCCTCTCGTCCGTGTCGAGCCCCTCCTCGTGGAGCCTTCCGTCGGTCTTAAACGCGGCGAAGGTCGTCACCTCGCACCCGGTCACATGGAACCGGTCGAACAGATCTCCCCCGAACAGCACCGCCATAAATTCTTTTACCGATTCAATTTTTAATACGATCATTTGAATAAAATCTCCCTGACTGCAAATACTAATTCTGTCATGATTAACACAAAGCAAATGGAGGAAAACAAATGCGTGCAGATGAACAGACTTACAGAGACGTGGCAAAACACTGCAGCTCCTATTCCGTAAAGGACTGCTGCAAATGCACCAACAAGGTCGGCGACACCGACGTATCCTGCGTCACATGCAGGCACTTTACGTCTGACAGCCACTGCTCCCTGGATCTTTTCGATCCCATTGTAGAAAACCACGATTATTAAAAGGGGCTTCCCTGTGTCGGCAACCGGAAAATCCGGGCGTTCGGGGTCATTTCCCGGACGCCCTTTTTCTGCTCTTTTTCTTATTTTCCTTCTTAGCCTGTTCCGGCCCGCTCTTAAATACGGCGATGGACCGGGGGGCCATCTTATACGCCTTTTTCTCCACGATCTCGCCGACTCCCTGGCCGGAGGTATCGATAGCCACCTCCCACCTGCGCCCGGCCTCTATGCCCGGCAGGAAAAAGTCGTGGCTGTCCCAGTGGAAGTTAAAGGCAAAATACAATGTCTGGTCTTCAAAGTAGCTGCCGTAGTACATAATTCCCAGCTCTCTGCTGTAATAGGAAAAATCCGCCACCCACGGCTCAGTCCCGTGACAGGACACGTCCGGGGCGCCCAGTCCCTTGGAGTCCATCCCCGTCAGCATCCTGTCGCTGTGATAGAGGGGATGATTCTTCCGAAACCGCAGCAGCATCTTTACAAATTCAAAGGTCTCTTTATTTTTCTCCAAAAGCCGCCAGTCCAGCCAGGTGATGAGATTGTCCTGGCAGTAGGCGTTGTTGTTCCCCTTCTGCGAATTGCCAAATTCATCTCCCGCCAGAATCATCGGCGAGGCCATGCCCAAAAGCAGCATGACAAAGGCGTTCTTCTCCTGCTTCTCCCTGGTACGCAGCACGGCCTTGCGGCGGCTCGGCCCCTCAAAGCCGCAGTTCCAGCTGTAATTGTACTGGGTCCCGTCCGCGTTCTTCTCCCCGTTGTCCTCATTGTGCTTCACATCATAGGAAATCAGATCCCGCAGGGTAAACCCGTTGTTCTGCGTAATATAGTGAATGAGGCCCACGCCCCTTCTCTGCTCCTTGAACCGGTGATAAAAATGCTCGGTCTGCCCCTCGTCGCTCTTCAGATAGCGCCTTGCGTCCACGAGGAAGCCGTCGTTCATCTCCAGCAGGGACTCCGCTCCCTCATCTCCCGGCTGATCCGCCCATCCGTTCCCGATGATCTTCACATGGGACAGCACGGAATCCCGCCGCAGCCAGGCCGTCTCCATACAGTCCTGGTTGATGCGGAAACCATCCACATGAAATTGCAGGGCGTAATAGCGGAGACACTCCAAAATCACTTCCGGCGTCAGCCCGGTAAAATACATATCCAGAATCACATTCATGCCGTTCTGGTGCAGGCTCTTGATCATGGATTTAAACTCCGCCCCCGGATTCTCCGGGCAGCTGCTGTAGCTGGCCTTGGGCGCGAAGTAATAGGCGTCGCCGCCGTAGCCCCAGTAGTTGACCCGGCCCAGCTCCACGCCGTTCTCATCCCGCATGCACTCGTCAAAATCATAGACCGGCAGCAGCAAAAGAGTGTTGACCCCCAGCTCCTTGAGATATGGTATCTTCTCCCGCAGTCCCGCAAAGGTGCCGGGCGCCTTCACGCCGGAGCTGCTATGCCTGGTAAATCCCCGGACATGACACTGGTACAGCACCATATCCCGCGCGGGCAGCCGGAGCCAGTCCTCCCCCGTCCAGTCAAATTCATCCAGGACAAAGCGGCTCCTGACCTTTCCGCCCTTTCGTCCGAACCGGTCCCGGCCGGAAACCGCCCTCGCGAACGGATCCGGCAGAACCTTCCCATCCGAGACAAACTCATATTCCAATCCCTGCAGAAGCTCCGCCACGCCCTCGCCCCGGAGCGACACGGAAAAGATATCCCCGAATCCGATATCCTCTCTGCCGTACATGCGTATTTTCTTCACAGTCTTATTCTCCGAGTAAATGCGTAGCTGGCAGTTTCCGATCCCCGAGTGCCACGCGGCGATCTGAATCTCGCCGTCTCCCTTCTTTGTCACTCCCAGAGGAAAAGCCTCGCCCCGGCCGACCTGTATCGTATCAAAATCTGTCATCCTTCCATCCCTTCTAAATATGCTCCTGATGGTATCTGTATTTCCATTATAACGAAAGAAATGAAATCTAACAACTTTTATTTTTTATTTCTTTCCAATAATTTCCTGTCAGCCGACTCGCTCCAAGCGCCATACCCGGCTCTGGTAGTCCCCGTGAAATTCCACGGCAAGGCCGATTTCCATCAATTCGTCGCCTCCGTAGCGCTGACCGTCCTCCCTGTCCCGGTACGTCGCCTCCGGGTCCAGTCCCTGCAGCTTCACCCGCCTTGTAGCCGGATTCACCTCCGCCATAATGCCGAAGCAGGCCGCAAATATTTCTTTTTTGTCGCGGGAGAGGACCATCCAGGCCGCCCGGTTACCCTCGAACGGGCTCAGAAGGCGGTAAAAATCTCCCTCCATGATCAGTTCCCGGATTTCCTTATAAAAGGCGACCTGCTCTTTTACTTCTTCCCGCTCCTCGGCGGAGAACGACGTCAGATCCAGCTCGTAACCAAAATTTCCGCTCATGGCCGCGTCCCCTCTTGTCTTTAACGGCGTCACGCGGCCGGACTGATGGTTGGGCACAGCCGACACATGGGCGCCCATGGAGGACAGCGGATAGACAAGACTGGTGCCGTACTGGATGTACAGCCTCTCCACGGCGTCGGTGTCGTCGCTCGTCCACGTCTGGGGCATGTAGTAGAGCATACCGGGGTCGAACCGTCCGCCCCCGCCGGAGCAGCTCTCAAAAAGCACCTCCGGGAACGCGTTCGTAATCTCCTCCATGACCCGGTACAGCCCCAGCATATAGCGGTGGGTCTGCTCC
>CANRJU010000053.1 GCA_947631075.1 uncultured Lachnospiraceae bacterium | reverse complement strand
AGCAGCCCTGTCGAATACTCATTCACAGCCACCGGCAAAAAAAGCGGGATTTTAAAGATAAAAGCAAACAGCGGAAACATCAGGGGCAATGCCACGCCGCCGGAAACAAATGCCGGAATCATCGTCTGTATAATCCGCAATCCGGCGTATTTTCCCATCCCCAGGCGCTGGATACGCATATAAACAGCCCCGCTCTCATAGTCCTGAGCATACAGTCCCGCTCCCGGCATGGCGGCCAGGCACAGGCCCACATTTGATACCTTTAACATACAAAAGATTTGAAAATACTCAAATGCACTGTATGTAAGATTCTCCTTTCTCCACTCAAAAAGAAACATATCACTCGACATCGTATCCATAATATAAAAAAATATAGTAACTATAATCACAGCTAAAATGGAAGGCGGGAATCCCCACCGCCTCCCTTCCCAGATTGCAAGTCCTGTCCTTGCCATTTTGATTGTTCCTTTCCCATTTTTCTCTAGAATTATGGTACAAATTCCTCCAATTCTTTTTTTCTCTCTACAAATACTCCCGCCCGCATATACTCCTCGTATTATGTAGCCATGCCCCTACTTCACCATCTCGATCTTCCGCCGTTTCACAAGAATCAGGACAACCGCGGAAAGAACCGCTATGCTCACGAGCTGGATCGTCGCTTTTTCCGGCGCCTCCTCCGGCTTGAAATGGGACAGGTCGTTCAGCGTCTGGGGCGAATAGCTCAACAGCCTCCTAAGCCTTTCAAACGGCGTTCCGACCAAAAAGATCCACACGACGCTCCACACGGAGAGCACGATCGTCCCCAGCTTTCCCCGCGTCACGCCGTTCAGCACATACTCGATCAGCGCGTAGACGCATGCCGTCAGGAAGAACAGCCCTGCCGAGATCCCTATAGCCTGCATCGGCTCATACAGCCTCAGCACCTCGCCGGACACGGCAAAATTGCAGGAATATCCCAGCTCCAGCGCCTGGTTCGAAGCAATGGAGCCCCACACCCTCCCCCAGTCGCCCCAGGTCAGATTGGGCAGCGACGTCAAGACCGAAAACGCGAACTGCTCCGCCACATACACGGCCCCCACCAGAAACAGCGCCGCTATATGGCCCGCCCCGCAGCACAGGGTGCTCCTCCCCCGCTGGAACAGATAGTTCTGGGCGCCGTTCTTCAGCGGGATGTCGCTGAACAGCAGCACGAGCAGCAGAAGGACATAATTGCTGGCGTCTATATCCGCCAGGTAGAACGGCAGGGACGCCGGGACAATGTCCAGGTGATAGGCCGCCGCGAACTCCCTTACCGTCCGCATGGAATCGTCCATAAAAATATAGGAAATAACGGAGATCAGGACAAATTTATAGGAAAATATCATGATGCGGGCGTCATAAAGGGCAATCCCGCAGATCCGCCTCACATTACTCACTCTGCTCACCTCCAAATATCCCGCCCCTTTTAAGGCGCAGGCGGAACAAGATCCAGACCGCCGCGCACAGGGCCAGCGTGACTCCCGCCGCAATCCCCAGATAGCGCCACTCGGACATCGGCGCGAGGCCCAGCATGGTCGCGTCCAGCGCGCCGTACTGGGTTTCAAAGAGCAGGCAGGGATTCATCCAGCCCGGAAGCCACTCAATCCTGGCAACCACATTGTCAAAGAAATAGCACAGGACATAGGGCGCCGCCACCAGCACCTTCCGCCTGGGAATGAATAAGGACACCAAAAGTGTAAGCAGAGCGTAGAACATGGAGCGGAGCCCCGCCACAATCCCCAGGGCAATCAGCCACAGCGCCATATGCCCCTCCGCCAGCAGCCCCTCCGAGGCTCCATCCATCTCCCATGGCACAATGATTTCCAGCTTGAATACAAAGGCGAACAGCGGAAACAGCAGGAGCAGGGAGGCGCCCCCTGATACAAACGCCGAGAGCGCGGTCTGCATAATCCGAAGCCCGGCATACCTGCCCGCCCCCAGGCGCTGGACGCGCATGAATACCGCCCCGCTCTCATAGTCCTGGGCGTACAGCCCAGCTCCCAGAAATACCACCAGACACAGTCCCACATTGGACACCTTTAACGGACTCTGATCATATAACTGGTAGGCGCTCCAGAAAATATTCTCCGCCCTCCATAACTGGAGAAATATATCACTGGACCATATATCGATAAAATAAAAAGCGATAGTAGCCGCAACCACGGACAGGATGGCGGGCGGAAACGTCCACCTTCCCGCCTCCCAGGCCGCGCGCCTCAATTTTCTTCTCATTCCGGATTTTCCGCCTCCCTCAGACATTCGCCGGTAAACGCGTCATAAACAAACTCCCTCTTTTTTCCGGATATGCCCTTCAGCTCCTCATCGTATACCGTCACAATCCACACAGGGCTCACGACCGGCTGTATCTTCCCCTCACTGCCATCCGAAAAATACCCGGTATATGCCAGCTCCATATCGGTCACGGTCACATCCGCCAACATCAGCTTTCTGCCATAATATGCCTTAATCTGTTCCAGTATCTGATTCGGTCCTGCCACGCTCCGCTTGTCCTTGTACACCTTTCCGGGCCTGCGCGTATTGCTGAAATCTATCTTCAGCAGGCCCTTCTCATCCACGTCCGCCACCTGCGCATGTTCAGAGATGCCAACCAGATTTCCACTGTCCGGAGAGGACCAGTAGCACAGACTGTCCGCCGTTTCATCGCCCTGCAGAAAATATTTCAGGTACAGATTTTTAAATGGCAGCCCGTCCACATCATAATAAAAAATAAACTCTCCGATCCTCTTATCCATCTCGCTTTCAATCTGTGGCAGGGACGAGGGCTCTTCTTTCTTTACCAGTTCATGCAGCCGCTCCAGATTTTTCTGCCCTGCCGGCACAAATTCATATTTCCTGCAGATCTTCCGCCCGGAAGCTTCTTCCAAAAATCCCCGGGTCTTCTCCGCCATTTCCTCCGGATCCTGCAGGAAGTCCAGGTCGTTACACCCGCCGCAGTCATCAAGGCAGTTTCTCATCATGTCCATTATGTTTATTTCAAAATTCTCTCCCTGCGAGGGGAAAATATTGGCAATCGCCGTATTAAACCGGGAGTCCAGTCCATATTTTTTGCTCCAGCCGGACCAGCCCGCCCAGATCGTGTAGGTGCGGCCGTTCTTACCATCATATTTCCAGTCCTTCAACTCATAAATGGAACGATCCAGTTCAAATTCTTTTCCCTTTAGACGGCCTTTCTGCAGACTGTTCAGGAACTTCTCCCATTCATCGCGAGAATGGGAAGAGAATGTAATATTTTCCGCGAAAGCCCCCTCATCCTCACTGTCCGGCTCCGAGATGACTTCCAGATAATACGAAGAAAGCCCGTTTTCATAAGAGAATCTGGGCGTGACGTCTGCGTCCACAGACAGCTTTTCATCCATCTGGAACGAGGCGCGGCCGCTCTCCAGCTCCTCCTCTGTAAATTCAGACCGGTATCCGCTCTGTGCCTGCGTCTCAGTGCCGCAGGCGCACAGGAGCAAAGAAGCAGACAGAACAACCGATAAAAGAAATTTGCCGTTACGATTCATTTGGATTTCCGCCTCCCTCAGTATATTACTGTCTGCCCTTCAACCCGGCATTCACCTGTAAGGGCGTCATAAACAAAAGTCTTGCCTCTGGATGTCTTACCTGCTTCATCGTAAACTGTTACGACCCACACAGGGGTTATGGTTGGCTGCACTTCTCCCTCGCTGGCATCTGAAAAATATCCGGTATACGCCAGCTCCATATCCGTAATGACTACATTCTCTAAAACCAGCTTCCTGCCATAATATGTCTTGACCTGTTCCAGAATCTTGTCCGGTTCTGTCACGGTTCTTTTTTCTTTATACACCTTGCCCGGCTTTCGATAGTTACTGATGTCCATCTCCAGAAGACCCTTTTCATCCACGCAGACCTTCTGTTCATGCTCCGAAATTGCGACAAGAGTCCCCTGAGAAGAAAAGTTCCAATAACACAGCTTGCTCGCCGTCTCATCGCCCTGTAAAAAATAGTTCAGGCCAAAATCTTTAAATGGCAGACCGTCTATATCATAATAAAAGATAAACTCCCCGATTCTCTTATCCATATCGTTTTCCATTAGCTCCGATAAAAAAGAATCCTCTTTTTCTGCCAGTTCGTGCAGCCTTTCCAGATTTTTCTGCCCTGCCGGCACAAATTTATATTGTTCATGAATCTTTCTCCCGGAAAAATCTTCCAAAAACTTTCGGATTTTCTCCGCTGTTTCATCCGGATCCTGCAAAAAATCCAGGTCATTATAATCGCCGTAATCCCTAAAATTACCTTCTATCTTTAATATAGTGTTGTCTAACTCAAAATTTTCTCCCTTTGGAGGAACTAACGTAGCGCCCGCCGTATTAAAGTTGGAATCCAGCCCGTATTTTTTGCTCCAGCCGGACCAGCCCGCCCAGACCGTGTAGGTACGGCCGTTCTCTCCCCTGTACTTTCCATTCTTTAACTGATAATTGGAACGGTTCAGCTTGAATTCCCTATCCTTCAGCCTGCCTTTCTGCAGTCTGTTCAGAAGCTTCTCCCATTCATCGTAGGAATGAGAAGAAAACGTGACATTTTTCACGAAGTTTTCTTCATCCTCGCTGCCCGGCTCCGATATGACTTCCAGATAATACGAAGAAAGCCCGTTTTCATAAAAGGATCTGGGCGTGATGTCCGCGTCCACGGCTATCCTTTCCTCCATCTGGAACGAGGCGTGCCCATTCTCCAGCTCCTCCTCCGTAAATTCTGTCCGGTAATTTTCCCCGCTTCCTCCCTGCGCCTGCGGCTCGCCGCCGCAGGCGCAGAGGAGCAGGGAGAGTACCAGAATGATTGATGCTAAAAGCCCGTTATTTCGCTTCATTCGGATCCTCCTCGTTTTCTCACGGTATAAACCAGAATCCAACAGTCAGTTTTTTTGTATCTATTCCATCATAAGAAAACTTGAGGCGGAACGGATTCCCCTTCTTTCCTTTCCCGTCCATATAGGCTATATATTTTGAAGTGTCAGCACCTGTATTACGGAACGTAGCCGGCTCTTTGTTGGCTACGTTGTCATACTTATTCAGTATATTGACTCTCAATGTATCCTTGGCCGGAATCCGGGTCTTAATCATAAGAAAAGCGTCTGTTCCAGTCGGCGAATCTTTTGTCACCGCCTCTTTGTAAATGACATATGTGTCATTCTGGACATCCACGTCACCTGATATCGACGATGCCATCGCAGCCTTTCCCGTCATCAGCATTCCTGAAACTGCCAATACGGCCGCAGTCAGTCGCATGGCTCCTTTAATCTTTACTTTCATGATATTTTCCTCCTATCTCATTTTTGTTTCTTTTTGTTTTCTGTCATATGTTTGCTTTTTTCTTGCAAACATCCATTACTTATGATATAATAACTACGTGTTACTTTTTCAGCGTTCTTTTCAGTATGCCATTGTCAGATGGCTGCATTATGAAAAGAACGCTTTTTACAATGGAAACTCTGTAAAAAGCAACTTTAAAGCCCATACATTCTTTCACCTCCTGACTTGTATTCTGGTAAGCGCCATGACCGGTCAGGAACAGGACTTAAAGATTGCATCGTTGTCCTATTCGCTACCCATGAAATGGCTCTTCACATGAAAACAACACTCCCACTCCATCATGCGCAAGTCTTCCCACCCTGCAAAAAGATGTTTTTAATACACCTTTTGTGCGCTTGTCTTTGTCACAGTTTCTGCAACCCATTCCAGACTTTGGCCGTCAGCTTCACCCGGTAAGTGCCATGGCTGCTCAGGGAATATGATTTGTCAGCGGAATACAACGTCGAATTGACGGTCTCCTCCCACTTCTTCACCTTTTCCCAGGAATCTGTGCTCTTGTTATACTTCTGCAGCTTGACTACCGCCTCAATTTTGCTTGTGCCAAGCTTAGCTGTTACACCGGCCGATACACTGGCTTTGCCGCCACTGGAGATGCTCAATCCGGCACTACTGCCTGTAACATTGCTACTCATTACCGAAATGGGCGGAGTTTCCGGATTCCTCCCAGCGGCCTGCGCGCACACCGGCTGAGCCAGAAGCGCTGCGGTTAAAACGGCACAAATGATTGATTTTTTTAACATTGTCTCATCCTCCTTACATTGTTTTATTTCAAGCCTGCACCCTGCTGTAATTTTGCAGGACAGGACTTGTTATCTTCTCTCAAAACCCCTACTCCTCGTACATGCTCTCTGCCATTTTTACCAGTTCCTTTTTGGCATTTGAAATATCAAAAGCATCCAGAACATACACATAGTCTTTATCATCCCAGGTAATCCACGATTCCTTTTCTTTTGTTTTTTCACGATATGTTCCGATATACCCTGCAACCGCTATCTGCTTCTCGATGTCACACTCATCGTCCACACTAAAACTCATCCCTTTAGTAATCTTATCCCTCGAATATATTACCCCGCTCTCTTCACCTGCAAGCCACATGACTCCTAAAAATGTCTTCCTCTTATTCCTCTCCGTCTCTTTCAGCCCTTCCGGCACATACAGCGGCTCATCGCTGATTCGCTTCTTTACGCTGTCCACAGCCTCATCCTCTGTTGGCTCCTGATATATCCTTTCTTCCATCTAAATACCGGAAACATGCGAGCTCTGATATTCCCATGGAAGAATACCGAGAACCTTGGCGCTCACCGTAGCCGAAAAAAGCAGACAGAAGCACGCTGCCACAGCCGCGGCGGCAGCCTTGTGACGCCTATAGCTTCTTTTCTTTTCAGGCAGTTCCGCGAGCAGATTCTCCACCCTTTTCCGGGCGTCTTCCGGCATGGGAGGGGCGTCCATGCTGAATTTTTTTTCTAAAAATTTATCAAAATTCTCCATCAAAATCGTCTCCTATAATCTCTCTCAAATGTTTTCTCGCGGCGTGAAGCCTCGATTTGACAGTTCCTTCCGGGATATGCAGTATCTTTCCGATCTCCGGCTGCGTATATCCCTCGTAATACCGCAGAAGCAGTATGGTCCGCACTCTCTCATCCAGCTTGTCGAGCCAGAAAAAGACATGGTCCAGCTCATCCTCATAGGCCGTTTCCGGAACCTCGTCGCACAGAACGACCCGCTTCTGTTTTTTCAGCATATTCCTGGCTGTGTTGAGGACGATATTGTGCAGCCATACCCGGAGCTTTCCCTCCTCCTTGAGAGTTTCCCTGTTTTCCCACGCCCTCAGGATGGCCTCCGACAGAGCGTCCTCCGCTTCCTGAGGATTTTTCAGAATATTGAGCGCCAGGCGGTACAGCCGGTCCTCGATTGCCATCACCACATCCATAAAAAGCTGTTTTTCCGCATCCATATTTTTGTTTTTCCTCATAGGCACCTGTTTTCTGTCCCCCCTTTTTTTGCCCTCTATATATAAAGACAATTCAGAAGGGCAAATCGTTCACTTTTTTTGCGAATTTATAAAAATTTAATATTTAAACACCCAAAAAAGGCACATGGAGCGTTTTCTCATGTCTCCATGCACCTTATTTCTTATGATACCGCGGATTTTCCCTCGAAATTCCAAAATATCTGAAAAATCTAAATCATCTCGATCCCCGCGTCCTTGCGCAGCCGGCTCATCAGATCATCTCAATGTCCACATCCTTGAGCAGCTGGTTCTTGTAAATCGTCGCCTCCGTGTCGTCGAACACATAGATGCGATGCAAGAGCACGTTCATCTTATCTCCCACGGACACGCTGCGCCTCTCGAGCGAGCGGTTGGTCGTCAGCAGGATGCCGTTGACGCGCAGCGTCAGCTCCATAAAGCTCCCCCGGAACTCGATTTTCTCAATGACGCCCTCCTCGGCGGCTCCCAACAGCGCCTTGAACCGCTTGTTGTCGGATCTGAACGCCTCCACGAACTCCGGCCGCACGATCGCCTTTTTGTCCGGGCCGATCTCGTCAAAGCCCTTGAATCCCGACAGATCCTCTAACACATGGGACGTGCCGATAAACTGCGCCACAAAGGGCGTTTTCGGGTACTTGTAAATGTCCTTGGGCGTTCCCATCTGTTCCAGATTCCCCTCGTTGATGACGATGATGTCGTCGGCCACCTCCACGGCCTCCTCCTGGTCGTGCGTCACGAAAATGCTCGTGATTCCCACCTTTTCAATCATTTCCTTCAGCCAGGAGCGGAGCTCCTTGCGCACCTTGGCGTCAATGGCGGCGAAGGGCTCGTCGAGCAGAAGGAGCTGGGGGTTGGGCGCGATGGCCCTCGCAAACGCCACCCGCTGGCGCTGTCCGCCGGAGAGCTGGTCCGGATACCTCTTTTCCAGTCCCTCCAGACCGATGAGCGAGATCATCTCCGACACCCTCTCCCGGATTTTTTCCTTGTCCGTCTTCTGCACCTTCAATCCGAAGGCGATGTTGTCATACACCGACATGTAGCGGAACAGGGCGTAGTTCTGGAACACGAACCCGATGCCCCTCTTGCTGGCGGGGACGTCGTTGACCACCTTTCCCTCGATGACGACGTCGCCGCTATCCTGCTGCTCCAGTCCCGCCAACATGCGCAGGATCGTGGTCTTGCCGCTTCCGCTGGGCCCGAGGAGAGCCACCAGCTTTCCCTGCTCGATGCCGAAGCTGATGTGCTTTGCCGCCTCGTAATCCCCGAATTTTTTACAGATATCTCTCATTTCTACATACATTGCTTAAGCCCCGCCTTTCCTTTTGCCGTGGTACTCCACGATATTTTTCAGAATCAGTACGACTACCGCGATTCCCACTAAGAGAGAGGACACGGCAAACGCCTGCGTGATGGAATCCGCGCTCCCCGCCATATACAGCGCGTCAATCTCGAGCGGCAGGGTAAATGTCTTGCCCCTCGCCTTGGAGACGGCGTACACGGCGCCGAACTCGCCGAAGGCTCTGGCCGCGCACAGAATCACGCCGTAGAGCAGCCCCCATTTAATATGAGGAAATGTGATCCGCCGGAATATCGTGACGCCGGAGGCCCCCATGAGGGCGGCCGCTTCCTCCTCGTCCCGCCCCTGGGCGTTCAGAATCGGAATAATTTCTCTGGATATAAAGGGAAATGTGACAAAAATGGTCGCCAGCACGACGCCCGGCACCGAGAACACCAGCGAGAGATCCGTCCCCAGCGCGCCGTTGATTTTTTCAATCAGCGGCGTCGCCCATCCCGTCCGGCCGAACGTCATGATGTAGGCCAGACCGGCGATGACCGGCGAAATCGAAAAGGGAATGTCAATCAGCGTGGCGAGCACGTTTTTCCCCCGAAAGTTAAATTTGGTAATCAGCCACGCCGCCACCAGTCCGAAGAACGTGTTGACAATCAGCGCGATGGCAGCCGCAATCAGCGTGACCTTCAGGGCGGAAATGGTGTTTTTCGCCGTTATGGCCTGGCTGTACGCCTCCCATCCGTCCTTCAGCGCCCGGTAGATTACCTCGAACAGCGGCAGGACCAGCATAATCAGAAAGAAAATGACGCTGACCGCGATCAGCAGCCATTTTACAGCTTTTCCTCTATTTTTCATTGTTTCCTCTCCGTTCTATTTTTTACCTTACATTCCACATGCCATACGACAGTCGTCATTCCATGCTCCATACAGTAAACGTCCTTCCACGCGGCAGACGCCCTGTCGCGTCACGAGCTGGTCCGGCGGCTCGCTATATGCTGAATCACATTGATCGCGAACAGAATTACAAAGGAAAGAATCAGAAGCACCAGCGCGATGGCCGCCGCCCCCTCGTAATCTACGTTGCCAGAATTGAGCTTCTGCATGATGACGTAGGACACCACCTGGGTTCCGTTCTTTTCGCTGTTTCCGGAAATGTAAATGACGCTTCCGTACTCGCCGATTCCCCTCGCGAGCGCAAGGCCGAAGCCGGTCAAGAGCGCCGGGCGGATTTCCGGGAAAATAATTTTGCGGAATGTGGTGAACCGGGAGCCCCCCAGCATCAGGGACGCCTCCTCCAACGACTCCGGGAGCTTTTCGAGCACCGGCTGAATTGCGCGCACCACAAAGGGGATTCCGATAAATACCATCGCGATGACAATGCCCGTCCTGGTGTAGGCAGCCTCGATTCCGATTTTCTCAAGCGCCCTCCCCAGAAATCCGTTGTCGGAGTAGATTTTCGTCAGCGTGATGCCCGCCACCGCCGTAGGAAGGGCAAAGGGGAGCTCGATCATGCCGTCCATCAGGCGTTTCCCCGGAAATTCATACCGCACCAGCACCCACGCGAGGATTACGCCGAACACGCTATTGATCGCCGCCGCGACAAAGGCGCAGAGGAGACTGGTCGCAAAGGCCTGTGACACGTTCGGCCTTGTGACCAGATCCACAAAATCCTGCCAGGTCATTTTAAAAGAGTATGCCAACACCGAAGCAAGCGGAATCAGAACTAACAGCGACAGCATCGCCACCGTAATCCCCATCGTCATTCCAAAGCCCGGAATAATGGATTTAGCACCTGCCTTTTTCAATGGTATTGCCTCCTATTCTCTCGCATAAATTTCATCAAAAATCTTGTCGTCCGCGAAGAAATCCGCATAGGCCTGATCCCAGCCGCCAAAGTCGTCAATGGTGCACAGGTTGACGGAGAGGTCGAAGGTGTCGCCAAACTCTTTCAGAATTTCCTCGTTGGACGGGCGGTAGTAGTTCTCGCCGATCAGCTTCTGCGCCTCGTCCGTGTAGAGGTACTCCAGATACTCCTTTGCCACCTCCTGGGTGCCGTTCTTGTTCGCGTTCTCATCTACAATCGCAACCGACGGCTCTGCCAGGATGCTGACGCTCGGCGTCACGATCTCATAATCGTCCGGATGCTCCTTCAGCGACAGAAGCGCCTCATTTTCCCACGCGAGCAGCACGTCGCCCTGTCCGTTCTCAACAAATGTAGTCGTGGCTCCTCTCGCTCCCGAATCCATAACCGTTACGTTGTTATACAGCTTTGCCACAAAATCCTTCATCTGCTCCTCGTCGCCGCCGAATTTCTCCTTGGCGTAATCCCATGCCGCCAGGAAATTCCAGCAAGCGCCGCCGGAGGATTTGGGATCCGGCGTGATGACCTCAACGCCATCCTTGATCAGATCGTCCCAGTCCTTGATGCCCTTCTCGTTGCCCTTGCGAACCAGGAATACGATGGTGGAGGTGTACGGTGAGCTGTTACCCTCAAATTCATCGATCCAGCCGCTGTCGATCATGCCGGCCTCCTCGATCGAGGTGATGTCGTGCGCCAGCGCCAATGTCACTACGTCCGCGTCGTTGCCCTCGATGACCGAGCGCGCCTGGGAGCCGGAGCCGCCGTGCGACTGCACGATCTCGATGTCCTTTCCCGTCTCCTCCTTGTAATGCTCCGCGAATAACTGATTGTATGCCTCGTATAACTCTCTGGTGGGATCGTAGGATACGTTGGTAATCGTCACGGAGTCCGCTTCTTCCTGTGACGCCGCGTCGTCTCCTCTGCCGCACCCGGTCAGGGTTCCCGCGATCATTCCCGTTGCCAGAAGTACTGCTGCTGCCTTGCGAAATTTTCTCGTGTTAATTTTTCTCGTGCTAAATTTTTTCATGATAAATCTCCTTTCCGGAGCGTTTACGCGACGGGGCGATGAGAAAGCTGCGTAGCAGTTTCTCATCTGCCATCAAAGCAATTTGTGAGCGCTCCAAAGAACTGAAAGTTCTTCTCACAAATTGCCGTTTGAAAAATAAGCTATCGAGCTTATTTTTCAAACTATCATCGTCCTTTCACATTGAGCAAACGATTTCTTTATTTGCCCTTGATGTTTTCGCCGTTTATCGGCGTGTTTTTTTGTGTTATGGCAATGATAACTCCTTTTTCTGTAAAAATCAACCCAATTTTACGCAATCGTTTTCTTTCTTTTGCCGGTTGCCTTTTGCTTTCGTGAATGGTATTCTTATTATAGAAACAAATTGCTAAGCGAACGAAGTTCGCAAAGGGAGCATAGCTCCCTTTGGATGGCAGATGAGAAAGGGATTATTATGTCTTTAAAGAAAATTGCCGAGATGACGGGAGTCGCTCCCTCCACGGTATCGAGAGTGCTGAACAACGCGTCCTCCACCTGCGCCTCCAAGGAGGTCCGCGACAAGATTTTCGCGGCGGCGAGAGAGATCGGATACCGCCCCAACGAAAACGCCCGCAGGCTCCGCACGGCGGCGGACGAGAAAAAGAGCGCGCCGCATGTCAGTATTCTGCTGGCGCGCATCCGGACGCTGGACGCGGATCCCTTTTTCTACGAGCTGTTCCGGGAGCTGGAGATTGCCCTGTTTCAGATGGGGATTACGATCGACCAGGTCATTTACACGGAAGAAACGCTGTCGCAGGATCTGTCCGCCTCCCAGGGCGTCCTGATTCTGGGGCGCTGCTCGCAAAAGCTGTTCCGCCAGATCATGTCCGCCAACAAAAATGTCGTGGCCATCTGGCGCAACAGCATGGATTTCAACGTGGACGAGGTGGTGTGCGACGGGAGGAAGGCGGCGGAGCTCGCCATGAAACACCTGATTTTGCTGGGGCACAGAAACATCGCCTACATCGGGGACTGCTCC
The DNA here is from genome assembly GCA_947631075.1 of uncultured Lachnospiraceae bacterium. Taxonomy (GTDB): domain Bacteria; phylum Bacillota; class Clostridia; order Lachnospirales; family Lachnospiraceae; genus Eubacterium_F. Next base: position 122 of record CANRJU010000053.1, on the reverse strand, counting down.
TACGAGAGCCGCTACATCGGATACTGCAATTCCCTGATCCACAACGACATCCCCATGAATTACGACTGGATCAAGCAGACCGACCAGACGCGGGAATCCGGCAGGCAGGCCTTTACAGAGCT
>CANRJU010000052.1 GCA_947631075.1 uncultured Lachnospiraceae bacterium | reverse complement strand
GTGGGAATCACAGGCTTACACGGGATATCCGAAAACGGCTCCCCCACAAAGCGGACCTGAATATTCCCGCCCGCCTGCTTGGTGTGAATGACCGCCCGCTCCCTATTTACCTCATTCAGCCCGTCCGGCGCGACAACCGCCTCCCACACCTTGCCCTCCACTCTCACAACAAGATCGTCCACATAGCCGGTTTCCGCAATCTCCCCATTATTTATGATAATGAGCCGGTTCGCGATGGCCTCGATATCCGACACGATATGCGTGGAGAGCAGGATAATCTTCTCCTTGGCCATGCTGCTAAGTATATTAGAAAACCGTATCCTCTCCCTGGGATCGAGCCCGGCCGTCGGCTCGTCCAGAATCAGAATCTCCGGATCGTTTAATATCGCCTGCGCGATGCCGATTCTCCTTTTCATTCCCCCGGAAAATGTCCGCACCTTCTTGTTTGCCACATCCGACAGATTGACAAATTCCAGTACCTCCGGGATTTTTTCCTTGAGCTGATTCGCCGGGATTCCTTTCAGCGTCCCCATGTAATTCAGAAAATCAGCCGCCGTAAAGCTGGGATACACGCTGTAATCCTGCGGCATGTATCCGATTAAGCCGCGGTAATCCTCATCCATCTCCGTGATATTTTTCCCCTTATACAGAACACGGACACTGCTCGGAAAATCCACCGTAGTGAGAATCCTCATAAGCGTGCTTTTTCCCGCGCCGTTTTCTCCCAGAAGTCCATAAACGCCCTGCTCCAGCACGAAATTTACATCCTTTAACGCCTCCTTTTTCCGGTACGACTTGCACACATGCTCGGCCCGCAACTCCATCTCTGCCTCCATTTTTCCGCCTCCTTATTCTATTTTTCATCTGCCATCCATAGCGAACTATGTTCGCTTTGCAATTCTGTTTTTCGTTCAGAAACAAATTGCCGTGATCGAATGTTTCTATTCTATCAGAGTGTTGTAAAATACTTTTGAAATAGTTGTGCGTTAGATGTAATTTTTGCTGCAGAAATCTCATTTCATCAAATGATTGCAAATGATGTCAAAAAATGATATAATAAATACAAAAAACCATTAAGGAGGGATAGCTCATGTCAAATACTCTTGTTCAGTTCCGTGCAGAAGAAACAATGCGAATTAAAGCAATCGACATCTGTGAAAGGCTGGGTATTGATCTGCCCACCTATCTCCGGATGTGCGTGTCAAGACTTGTTCAGGAAAACGGTATCCCATTCAGCATGAAGCTTGATAAAAAGCCTGAAAATCGAGGTCTTGCAGCAATGAAAGCCGCCAGTCGTATCGCCGCTGACAACGGCATATCTGAAATGACACTGGAAGAAATCAATGCGGAAATATCTGCAGTAAGAAAGTGAGGCGGCAGCATGAAGTATTACGCGGTCATTGATACAAATTCTTGCACGCCCTAAATTTCATCTTACACAAAATATCATTGATGATGTAGTCGATGAGATAGAACAGCTTGGGATTCACGTTGATGCAGAAGAATTGAATGTGGAACTTCCTGATCCAAAAGATCGAATATTCTATGAGGTCGTAATGGAAGTACGAAAATCAGAAGATGCTTATCTCGTTACCGGAAATATTAAACATTTTCCTCAAAAGACCTTTGTCGTCACACCAAGACAAATGCTTGATATTATTTTAGGAAATATTGAATAAAAATATGTCTCATTTCATCAAATGACTTGCAAATGATATCATAAGATGATATGATAAAATAAGAAAAAAACAATTTGGAGGAGGCGAAGAATATGGTGATGTTTTTGCGATTAAGAAATATCTAAGTACATAAGGCTGTGTTAAATAGTTTTATGTACGGACAGAACATAAAAAACTATTTAATAGAAGGAGATTATGTCATGATATTTCAAGATAATGTAATTAAAGAGTATCTGAAAAATGTTTATTTTGTAACCGGAACACCTTGTGGTGGAAAAACAACGATTACACAGGAACTGGCCAAACGGCACGGTTTATTTATCTACAATACGGATGAGCAATTTGAGAAGCATCAAAGGACCTCAAATGCTGCTTTTCAGCCATCCATGAACAAACTTTTTAAAGATGCTGATGAGTTTTTCGGGCGTACCGTAGATGAATACAAAAAATGGTTGATTGATAACACAAGAGAACAATTAGATTTCGTATTATTGGATTTGATACGGCTTTCTCAAAATCAAATTGTTTTGTGCGATTGTGATTTGCCGATGGAACAGGCTGAAAAGATTACGGAACCATCTCGTATAGTCTTTCTAATAAAAGAGCCCACGAATATAGTTGAGGACTACTGCAATCGCCCTGATCATCAGGGATTTTCTGACTTTATAAACAGTGCGTCTGATACTAAAAAGGCAAAAGAATTATGTAATGCAACTTTGAAAAGCCTCAACGAGAAAAGGTATCGCGATATCAAGGCCAGCGGCTATTGTTGGATTGAAAGAACTTCCCAAAGTACCGTCGAGGAAACGGTTGAAAATGTAGAACGACATTTTGGATTGATAGCATGTTAAGCAATTAGACTAATGAAATTAAAATAGCCTTGTCCATTATGATTGTGGATAAGGCTATTCTTATCGAACGACACAAATGTCCCTAATCGTATCCCTAATATTGGCAGATTTAATCCGCAAGATATTCATGCTCAATCGCAGGAACATAGAAAATACCGTAGTTTTTTAAGCCATCAGCCATATCAATTACACTAGGATCAAGTTCGACATAATATTTATAATACGGTTGATAATATTCTTCTCTGTTATTGCGATAAACAAGCTCTGTTTTCGCTATATCTTTTTTTGATATGGAGCCATTGCGAATATAATCATTCGGAACAGTGCTGTAATAATTGCCGCCAAGCAACAATTCGGTCGCTTCTTGTTCTGTAATGATCGGATAGTCGCCTATATATTTCGAAGCGCAAAGAGGATTGTTCAGCCATATACACATCAAGTTACCATTGTCGTCGGGCGCAAACTTTGAGTAGGATAAATTGAAATTCAGTATATCTTGAACCATATCATTGGATTTGTTGTAAATGTAGTAAGAGCGAATTTCATCACCCGAATAGGTTCTGTCAGCTACGGAATAGCACACAGCGTTTTCATAACAGAGCAAATCAGCATATTTGTCAGAAAGGTAGTCCAGAACCTTCTGCGCTTCTGCTTTCGATGTATTGTCATATGAAAATTTATAGCCTGAATGAATCGCCTGCTTTTCAAAGCTGACTTTTATTTGTCCGTCACCATAAACAGTAATTGTAGTTTTATTGCTACATTCTGCATCCACACTGGTTGCACTGTTCAGGAGCTTATCAGAGGCTCCGTCCTGAACAAAATCCTTTACATAAGTAACTTTTGTATCATTAACATCAATATCCAGAGCAGAAGCCGTATTCTGGGCGATTTCCTTCATCTGTTTTTCAGATAAATATACCGCCATGCCAAGATTGTTATATGCAAGATTACGATAAACAGGTAGCGACGATATTGCTAAATCAGACTTCCCTGGATTGGGAGTATCAAGCTCTGAAATATTATAAGCCATCAGACTTTCAAATCCCATATCTCCGAATTGAATATATGATTTAATTTTTTCTTCTCCCACTTTTGCACTACTATCACTTGTTTGTTGTTTTTCAACATAAGGCGCTATATCGTTGCTATTTTGATTCATTTTAGGCAAAATAATCATACAGGCGATAACTGCTGTTGCAGCACATGCACCGCCGATTGCCGTCCGCTTCAAAATACCGTGTTTTTTCTTTTTTACCGTAAACTCAGGGATCAGCTTTTCATCTATATCGCCTATTGCATCAAGAAGAATATCCTTATTTTTCATACGCCTACACCTTCCTTTTCTAAATATTTTTTCAACTTGCCCCTTACACGCTGTAATATCATTTTGACCGCTCCCTTAGATATGTCATTCCGTTTTGCTATTTCGGCCACGGGCATCATGTACCAGTAACGCAGGAGAAATATGTTTCTGTTCTTATCGGGAAGATTACGCAAAAAACTGTTCAGAAGCTCCTTTAACGCAAGTCGGTCCTCAATCGGGTTATCTTCGCCGATACACTCTCCAAGCTCATCAAGGCATAATGCCGTCTGTCCGCCGCCGTTCTTTTGCGATTTATTCCTGCGGTATCTGTCTATTGCAAGGTTCCGAGTGATTTTGCCAAAAAATATATCCAATCGGCTTGGCTTTTCAGGGGGCATCATATTCCAGACTTTAAGCCAAGTGTCATTGACACATTCTTCCGCATCTTCCGCAGAATGTAGAATATTGTTCGCAATCGCACCGCAATAACCGCCGTATTTCGTCTGACTCTCTTTTATCGCAGACTCATCTCTTTGCCAGTAAAGCTCTATGATATGTAAATCTTCCACAGCGCACCTCCTTTATGCCCCTTCACCCTTATAGACGAAATTTATAGCGCTTAGGTAACGGTCAGATTGAAATTATTTTTGTATGCCAGCTTCGTTTTCCGCATTTCGGGCATTTCATGTATCTTGTCCTGCCGGCGTGCCAGGCGAGATTGGTCTGCCAGTAAGTCGGCACATATCTGTGGTCGCAATTTTGGCACACATAATATCCGGCTTTCTGCTCAATGCCGACCGCAATGAAAGCGACTGCAAAAATCATCACAAGAGCCAATGCGAGAATCGCAACCCGCAGCCATGCAGGCATCGCAATAAAGGAAGCCACAAATACCAGAACGATTCCGGCAAGAACAGCCGGAAGGACAATAAAGTATTCCGTTCTTAGTAGCTGCCGGTTCTTTTCTTCAATCTCCCGCTTCATTGCCAAAAGATTTTCCTCTGTCCGTTTGTCATATGATTCCACCATAATCCTTTCGCCCGACAGGAGTTCATTGACATTGATTTTCAAAAAATCGCATAACTCCAACATGATTCCCGAATCCGGCATGGATTTTCCCGTCTCCCATTTTGATACTGCCCGGTCGCTGATTCCCAGTTTCCCGGCAAGGGCTGACTGCGTGAATCCCTGTTCCTTTCTGCATGACGCTATGAATTTTCCGATTTTGATTTGATCCATATCGGGCACCTCCTTTCGTGGCTCCAGTATATCCGAAACAGATTAAGATGAACACGAACCGGCAGTTGATTTTTGCCGTATCTACCATAGGTTGAGTACCTTAACTCTCGATTTTTCTTTCCGTTCTCCAAAAAGCAGGAAATTGTCAGCGCGCCAATATGGTGTAAGTAGCTTTCCAGTTCCGCATAATTCGTACATCCAAAAAGCCTGCTTTCTTTAGAACCTCGATTTCATGCTCCACAGTCAGTGGCGTGTCATAGTGATAAAACGCGGTTGGTTCAAGTCCTTGCTCGCTTTTCAATCTTTCCAATTCAGAAAAATAAAAATGCTCCGCTTCTTCCGACTCGGCAAAATAATCTGTCAGAACAAAATATCCGTTATCGGTCAGCGCGGTATTCAGCTTCTTATACAGCTTCAGCTTTTGCGCGGCAGTAAAATGATGGAGCGATTCAACTGACACGACGGCGTCAAAACATCTATCCTCCAAAGTAACATCAAAATATGAACCGCAAATCAGCTTGATTTTACGGTCTGAAAATTTCAGTTTCAGTGCTGCCAGCATATCGGCTGACAAATCAATTCCCACCACTAACGCTTTACCATTTAAGTTAAAGTAGTATTCAAGTTCAAGCCCTGTACCGCAGCCCAAATCAAGCACATTTGCATCATGCTCCAACGGAAGCAAGGCCGCCGTATAAGGATAAAATTCCTGCGCTCCTTCAATTTCCGCCATCATATGCTCGTCATATCCGTTCAAACGAGCAGCAAAAAAAGCATCCATTTTCTCCAGTTTCATATTATGCGTACCTCCTCGCCAAGCGGAAATTTATTAGATGTATTTAATACCCTATTACCTCACAAATCCGATTTTTATGCGTTAATTTCTCTAATTATTTTCCCTATTTCTTCTGATTGTAGCAGCATCCGCATTTTCTCGCTTCCACCTTTCACCTCCGGCCTGCCACATCTGGGTTTTCCTAAATGTTCAGACACACAACAATCCCTATACCAGCACTCTCCCATAAGAGGTCCTCTAATCGACCATTTTTCGTTTTGTGTAAATTCACCCACTAATGATTTCATCACACGCTCTGTAGAATATCTTTTGAAACCAGCTATATATTGTAATGTTTGTTTGTCTTCTATTTTTGACAAATTGATACTATGATTCTCAATTACAGATAATACTTCTTCGCGAATCTTAATTTTATCGGTCTTACCTGAACCTGTCCATCGCACCAGCTTGTCGAAAGCAATATAATATTCATCATCTTCTTTGATTCTTACACCTGACAGTGCATCCAAAATTCCCTGATTGCTTTCTTTACTTTCAATCACAAGTTCATTATCAAAGCAAAGCTGATTAAGTAATTTCCAGAAATGAAGCCCCGCCCCTGTATCCTCTGTCCACAAATATCTCATCTCACAGTTCCTCCTCTAAAGTTATCCTGTAATTATCCAGCTTTAACACCTTAAAACTTTTATCGGATACATTGAGGCCATCACAATTTCGCAAAAAAAGCATGTATTGATTGGAAAATTCAAAATTGAGAAATCCCCTGATTTCATCATTGATTAAAATATCCGCGTTATCCATTACAATGAAATTATCTCTACACTGTTTTATAGTTTCTAAAAGATTATCTGATTTATAATTAAACAATTTAATAGCCTTGTATTCGTCAGTTAATCTTAAATCCTCCAACATTTCATAGAGAACAGTTTTTCCCGTGCCGCTATCCCCACCGACAAGAGTTATTCTATCATCGAACGCCAAATCGTACAAAAAAGGAGCTGCTTTAAATGTAATATTCTTATATATCATCCGATTCTCTCCTTTCATACTCCTTACTCCACAAAGCATTATACCCTCTGCTTCCAGTCACTATATCCGAATCATTAAATCGGATTTTCGCATCATCTGGAATGTCAATCAATGATGGCCTTGACATATAAATTTTTATATTATCCATTGCAAAAATGATTTTAAGCACATTGGGACCACATTCCTCTACACATACCACTTTATCAGGATTTTTTATAATATTGAGTAATGTCTTACAGCCTGATGATAAATTACGAATTGTGCCTAACCCATATACCGTTTCAATATGCTTATCTGGCGTCAATTTCGCATGATCTACTTGCTGAATGAGGTTGATTTCCCTTTGGGCCATTTCTTCATTGCATGTATGCAAATTGAAGTACAGATCATTTTGAAATATCCAATCTCTTGAATCCTTTTTTTCTGTATATATATCAATCATTCCGTATCACCTCTCTAAGCAGATTTTTGTAATTTATTTTCGAATAACCTTTCGCATACCGGCTCCGCAAAAATCGTGCGGAATGAGTTTAAATCCCAGTTTTTCATAAAATCCTTCTTTTCCTTTTTCTGCAATCAGTTGAACACTGGAGCGTCCGCCCAAAGGCGTTTGATCCTCCGCATACTTCAACAGCATGCTTGTAAGATTCGTACCAATTCCACGGTTCTGGAATGACGGATGTACTACTACATCTACAATCAGAAAATACATTCCGTCACCGGTCAGCCGCCCCATACCAACCGTCTGATCGTTTTCAACTGCGGATACAGTGTACAAACTATTAGAAAGCGCCTGCTGTGTCTGACTCTGTAAAAAAAGCTGCCAGCCTACGCTTTTCCTAAGCGAACAATATTCTTCATAGCTTAATGAATTTTGTCTGTATTCCATTTTTTCAAAATCTCCTTCCGGTCCACCACTCCCCGCACATCAATGCCGGGATGCGTGAAATAAATCTGGCAGATCTGTTCCGTCAACGCGCGGCTGATTCCCCGCGTCCTCACAATATAATCGACCGACCGCCTGCGCTTGATGTCCCGCACAATCGTCTCGACAATTTTCCACAGCTCTCCACTGTCAAGTTCTGGACACAAGCAATCGGAATCTGAACCAAAATTATCGGAAACCGCACTCCGCGCATCATCTGACAAGTCAATCCGCTCCACCGTCAGGCTCCCGCTCGTATCGTCAAGCTCTAGCACTGCCATTGTCGCTGGCCTCCCGAAACGCCGCGGTCCGCCGCTCCCCGGATTCAGCCAGAGATGGCCTTCTTCTTCCCTCGCCTCATACTTGTGCGAGTGCCCGTAAATAACAATATCCGCGTCCTCTGCCTCCGCGGTCAACTGCTTTTTATTGTGAATCATGTATATTTTCTTGCCATAAAGCTCGAAACTGATTTCCTTCGACAATTCCTTTGCCCATTCCTTATCGCAATTTCCCCGCACTGCGATCACGCGCGAACATTCCTTCAGCTTGTCCCATGTCCCCTGATCCGCAATGTCGCCGCCGTGCAGAATCAGCTCCGCCGACCGGAGCGTTTCAACCGCCTTCGGCAGCAGGATTCCGTGTGTATCCGAAATCACGGCAATCTTATGTTTTGGCATTGTTTATTCCTCAAGCTTTCCGCAAAACTATTTCTGCCGGTTCCTTTTATTTATAAATGTCATGACGATTTTCCAAATAATCCACCCAAATACTAAGCCTATAATATTATCAATGATGGCCCTGCCTGTCATTGTATATAAACCTAGTTTATTTTCGACCAATAATAGAATGATCATTACAATCATGTAGCCCAAAAAATCTTTGGTAAGTTCAAGGAGTTTCTCTTTTTTGATGCCCCTATGATTCATAAATCGGCACCACCTTCCCGAGCGTAATCACGGCGCTTTTTTCTATCGGACCATGAATAACATCGACTTCTGTATCAAATTTCAAGCGCAGACACAGCCCTCTTTATAACATTCATGTATATATTCCCGGGACTGATAGTAAAAATCCGTATTATAATTTGATATGGCCTCATCAATCCACGATGAGTACACTTCCACAATCCCGTCAATCAAATTTTTATCGGAGTGGTCGCACAGATCCTCAATCAAGCGCTCATAGACCTCCCCGATTGTCCAATAATCCGGGACATCATATCTGCACTTGCTGACATTATCAAAAGAATCCGCGGGAATATGACACATGGTGATAAAATCATCCGCCACTTTTTCTATTGGCTCACAGTGAAAAACATCCGCATAATCATAGATTCGTTTTATTGTATCTCTCCCCAAAAATTCAACCACAGCGGATCTTTTCTGTTTCTGCTGGCGTCCAATAAACTCGATTAAACTGCATGTGAAAAATAAATCGATGTCATTTTTCATCTCCTATTTTCCTTTCCCTTAAAAAAGTCAAAGTTTCCAAGGCTTTCATTGTGTGAAAACTTATCTGATGAGTTGGATGTTTAAATTTTGCCAGCGCCCAAAAAGCCTCCCTGCTAATTTTTCCATCAACAAAATTTTGCACATAATTAAAAATCGTATCATTTGCCATAGGACCTTCTACAATATCAAAGTCGTGTGATTTCCCTAATCGGCAATCCACAATAAAATCAAGCCATTCTTCTGACATGCCAGAGAATTTTTTTACTTTTAAACTGTCATTGGGAGTGTATTCATATTCATTCAGGTACCCGGTTCCATTAAATCTTGTTGCCCATCTTACCGCCTGATCCGCATATAATGTGCAGTAAAATCCAATATAAAAATCTTTATTATATTTGGGTATTCTGATTTCGGGTACCCGAACAATCTCCTTGCTCCCATGATATAAAGGCAATTTTTCCCGCAACATATCATGTCCCTTCCTCCGCTCTCACATCTGCGCAATATAGGCCTCGCACCCCAGCTCACCCAGTTTTTCCGCCTTTTTCTGCACGCCCTCTTTCATTTCCTTTTTATAATCCTTTAATTTCGCGCGCAGTTCATGGTCGGACACGGACAGAATCTTGGCTGCCAGTATGGCCGCGTTGGCCGCGCCGTCAATCGCAACGGTGGCTACCGGGATTCCCGACGGCATCTGCACGATGGAATACAAGCTGTCCACGCCGCCCAGGCTCTTTGTGTGAATCGGAATACCGATGACCGGAAGGTCGAACAGCGCCGCGCACATGCCGGGAAGATGCGCCGCTCCGCCTGCTCCGGCAATAATCACCTCAATGCCCCGCTCCTCTGCCTTTGTCGCGTAGTCCACAAAAATATCCGGCATCCGGTGAGCGGAAATAATCGTCATCTCATATTCAATGCCGAATTTCTCCAGCATGTCCGCCGCCTTTTTCATTACGGGAAGGTCCGAATCGCTCCCCATCAAAATACCTACTTTTCCCATAAAAAATTCCTCCATTCTAATTGTTTTTTATTCTTTTATTGCATTAGTGCTTCGTTGAGGGCTTCCGTCCCCGGCAGGACAAACCGCCCCTCACGCAATAGTGTAATCGTTTTTCCCTCTTTTGTAAACACCTGAATGTCCCCCAGCTCGTCGTAGGGAATCGTGATGTCGGTATGGCAGTTAAAATATGCCTTTTCCGGCTCCGTATTCCGCAGGGCGGAGCACTCGTTTTCCTTGGCGATAATCTCCTTGCCATCCGGGTTGTGCAGCACGACGTCCTCGCTCATAGAATAACAGGTGTCGCCCAGCGCAAAGTGCGGCCCCGTCTTTTCCGCAATGAGAATCGGCAGCTTGGCCTCGATGCCGTAGCGCCGCCCCATCGTATAGGCGGTCGTATTGGTCCCGATGGCAAATTCGCCGACGGGCAGCGTCTCCCGATTATACAGGACATTTTCTTTGATATATTTTGTATTTTCCTCCTCGGTCTCGTAATTGCTGCAGCGGTACTCTTTCACCATGCCGTCCTTTAGCACGATTTCCAGATTTTCATAGCGCAGTTCGTTTAAATACACCTGTGTCACATGCAGAACGCCCTCCGTGCCCTTTAGCACCGGAGAGGTAAAGACCTCGCCTACCGGAATATTCACATCTGCCAGGCAGTTTTCAAAATTGGTCTGCCTGTCGGGATCGTCTAACGCGTGCAGCTGAATCCGCACATCCGTGTGGTTGGCGCCCCGTCCGGTCACCCGTACATACTCGCCCTGGTCTAACGCGTCGATCAGCGCCTGCTGTATGCGCTGATACTGCGCGGCGTCCAGCGTATTGACCTTCACCGTGTCCCTGAAAATATCCTCGAACTGCTCCCCGATTTCCGGCATCGGATAGGCGATAATCGTAAAGCTGTATGAATCCTGGGGAATATAGCGGTTCGTGAGCAGAGAAAAATCCCTGCGGTATTCCACCGACAATTTTTCCTGCTCCTTCGTATAGGAGAGGCTCTCCTTTTTGGTCGTCGGCACGAATAATTTTTCCCCGAACACCTCAATCACGGCCGGCCCGGCATAGGCGGCGGCCTCCTCCCTGTTTTTCTCATAAATGTGTTCCGCCAGATCCAGACGCCGGCTCACGAACGCCTTGTTCAGATACAGGGCGTCATCGTACCGATGATCGTATGGGTACTGTCTGTTGGGCGACGTGCTGGTCACAAAGGAATGCCGGAACACCGGCTCCAGTCCCATCGCGCGAAACTGCTCCACCGCCGGGCGCACAAGCGCCTCAAAGCCGATGTGATAGCGAATCTGTACCGTCTTTTTCTGTGACAGGTCAATGCCCGCGATCTCAAATCCCTTGCGGTATCCCTCCGTATAGGTCCTCGCCATCTCCGCCAGCGTATCCTCCGGCAGAGAATACAAAAACCGCGCCATGCGGATTTCATTTTCCGTGACGTACTCTCCGTACCGGTAGAGATACGCCGGATCGCTCAAATCGCTGTCCATCACAAGAGAGCGTATATACGCGCTCTGCCTTCCCTCCGGATCTAAGCGGATGCTTTTCTCCATCTGCTCCTCATCGTAATCATGGACAAAATAATAAATGGCCTCCTTTAGAGAGCGCGCCTTTTCATCCTCGTCCGTGAGAATGGTATATACCTGTAAAAACAGCTCCATGCAGTGAAGGAGCGTCTCCCCGTCCTTCTCATAGGCGGCCGGGATTCCCAATCGGAACGAGGCAAAAAGCCAGCACAGGCAGGAGCCCTCCTGCTTTCCAAAACGCGCCGCGCAAAAAGACGGATTGCCAAAGGATTTCTCGTAGGCATCTCCCGCGATGCTCCGGTTCAGCCGCTCATTCCACTCCGGGAACCGGCTGTCATCCGGCTGCGCCTGAAAAACCTCCTCCAGAACGAGGAACATATCGCAGACTTCCAACAGATACTCCCTGTATTTTTCTATATCGGAAAAATTGTTAGTCTCATTTTTTTCAATTGCTAATGTGTTCACATTCGTACTCGCATCGGCGGCATCCCGTAATTCCTCCCGAATCTCCCGAATCCTTGCCGTCGCCAGCTCATAGCGTTCTCTCATTTTCGGTCCTCCCTGATTTCCCCCGGCCTGTCCGGCTTTTCCCCATGGGGTTCAATATAATGCTCCACGGCGTAGTCCCACAGAGCTTTTGAGCCCTTTGCCGTGCTGCCGTTCCGGTTGTAAATCTGGCTCACCGCCACATCGTGCTCCTTCCAGGCGCGCCCTCCGGACGCGTGGTTCAGCATCGTGGGCTGCACCTTGTCCAACGCGTTGGCAAACCGGGCCTCCGGCGTCTCATTCTTCTCAAATTCTTCCCATAACCCGCGGAAATATGCCTCCTGGTCCGGCGGGAGCAGATGAAAAATCCGGTCAGCCGCCTTCTCCTCC
>CANRJU010000051.1 GCA_947631075.1 uncultured Lachnospiraceae bacterium | reverse complement strand
AGCCCCTTTTCCCTGTCGCGGAAATACTCCTTCGCCAGCGTGTCGGCGTCGTATTCCGGGTGGCAGGTCATAAAGAACTGGCGGCTGTCCCGCGTCTTTAGCATCGTGACGCCCGCTATATCCGACCAGGCCAGAAGCTCCAGCTCCGGCACCTTCTCCACATCCTCCCGGCGCACCGTCATAGCCCGGGACTGGGGCGCATAAAACACGTCGTCAAATCCCCTGAACAGCGGCGAGCTCTTTTTCATCACATAATGCTCGTACACGCCGGACAATTTCTCCGGCAGATCGACCTTGTCAATGCCATAGTGATAATAAAGCCCCGCGTAAGTTCCCCAGCACATATAGAGCGTGCAGTGGACATGGGTCTTGCTCCACTCCATAATCTCACAGATCTCCGGCCAGTAATCCACATCTTCAAACCGCGTGTAATCCAAAGGCGCCCCCGTGACAATGAGGCCGTCAAACTTCCGGTCCTTCACCTCGTCAAAGACCGTGTAGAACGTCTCCAGATGGCTGGCCGCCACATGTCTCGGCTGATAGCTCGCCGTCTGCATAAACTCCACTTCCACCTGCAGGGGCGTGTTGGACAGTTTTCTCAAAATCTGCGTTTCCGTCTCTATTTTCGTCGGCATAAGATTCAAAATAAGCACTTTTAAAGGACGGATGTCCTGGTGCATAGCCCGGTACTCCGTCATGACAAATATATTTTCGCCCTCCAGCACCTTCTGCGCCGGCAGAGAATCCTTAATCTTAATCGGCATTATACCACTCTCCCAATTCGCTCATTTATTTCTCTATTCGTAACAGCCATTGTATCACAAATTAAATGTATGCGCAAGAATCGACCGATAATCTGCCATCATAATTTTCCCCGTATTTTCCATGCGGACGCTCCATTTTTCTAAATACACATAAAAATCCTACATACTGGCCCTTACCAGCTCATAATATTTCCCCTGCTGTTCCATGAGTTCCCTGTGGCTGCCGTCCTCCACGACCGTCTGCCCGTCGATGTAGAGGATGCGGTCCGCGTTCTGTATCGTGGAGAGCCGGTGCGCGATCACAAAGCTGGTGCGCCCTCGGAGAACGGATTTGAGCATGCTCTGAATTTTTCCCTCCGTCTCCGTATCGATATTGCTGGTAGCCTCGTCAAGAATAATGATTGCGGGATCCATCAGAATCAGCCTGGCGAATGAGAGGAGCTGCTTTTCCCCGCCGGAGAGCTCGGTTCCCATGCTGGCAATCTGCGTCTGGTAGCCGTCCTTCATTTTCATGATAAAATCATGGGCAAACGCCTTTTTGGCGGCGTCCATGCACTCCTCGTCCGTGGCGTCCGGCCTGGCGAACCGGATATTTTCCATAATCGTATCGGTAAAAAGAAATGTATCCTGCATCATGACGCCGATGCGGCGGTGAAGGGAATTTAGCGTTACGTCCCGGACGTCGATACCGTCTACCCGGATGCTGCCGTATTCCACATCATAAAATCGGTCAAGCAGGCTGACCAGCGTAGTCTTTCCGGCCCCTGTCGGCCCCACAAGCGCAATCATCTGGCCTGCCTCTACATCCAGACTCAAATCCCGCAGAACCAGCTCGCCCGGTCGGTAGCCGAAGGTCACATGGGAAAAGCTGACATTCCCGGCGATCTCCAGCAGCTCTCTTGCGTCCGGGCGGTCTTTTACATCCGGCTCCGTATCCAGCACGTCAAAGATCCGCTCGACATTGGCCGTCATGTTCGCGATATATTGCAGCCGCTGGCAGATAGTGCAGATGCAGGCCGAAAAATTCGTCATATAGGTGGAGACCGTCACCAGGGAGCCCACCGTCATAGTGCCCGGATTCCTGCTAATGATAAACAGGGCGGCGGCGTAGAGGGCGATGGTGCAGATGATCCGTACCGCGCCGTGGCTCATGGGAAAAAACACCTCCCGCACATGCGTAGTGCGCATAAACGCCTTCAGATGCTCCCGGTTCAGCTCATCGTGGATTTCCTGATTCAGCGGCTCTCTGTTAAATGCCTGGATCACCTCAAGCCCGGTGATATCCTCCGCCACAAAGGCGGTGCGGTTGCCGTATTTGTTCCGGTCCACCTCCACCCGGCTCTGCAGGGCCCGCGCCAGAAACCACAGCGCCGCTGCCAGAGGAATACTGACGAGAATCACGACCGCCGCCAGCCGGATTTCAATGATGCACACGAGAATCAGGCTGAAAAACATCATAAAGACATTTTGAAGGACATGCGTCATGTCATTGATGAAAAAATCTGCAATCTCGTCCGTATAGCTCGTGACGCGCACGAGAATCTTCCCGGCGGGCCGGCTGTCATAGTAATCAAAGCTAAGCGACATCAGCTTGCTAAAAAGGTCCTCCCGGAGCCTGCATATAACCTGATTGCCTAACATTTGGGAAATCCGGTTGCAAAAATAGCCGGAAATAGCAAATCCCACACTCAAGGTAATCCAGATTGTGAGCAGTACCGCCGACATCGATACCAGATTCTCCGGCACAACGCCGTTTTTCGGCAGCACCCGGTCGATGATGACCTTGTCGAGCATCGCCGGAATCAGGGATAACAGGCTGGTGGAAATAAGCAAAAGCGTCACCCGGATATATGTTTTCCGGTAGGCGGAAGCATAGGAAATCAGCCTTTTCAGCATAAACCGGTTAAAGCTGTTCCGGATCAGCTCATCCTCGTAATATAAATTTTTCATGGTAATCCTCTTTTCTATGCGAACAGGCGAGCTTATTTTTCTCGCTACACCTCGCCGATCTGTTTTTTATAAATAGCGGCATATCTGCCGTCCTGCGCCATCAGCTCCTCAAATGTGCCCCGCTCCACAATCGCGCCGTCCTCAAAAAAGAGAATCTCGTCGCAATCCGTCAGGGCGGGCGCCCGGTGAGTGGCAAGAATCAGCGTCTTTTCCCGGGCGGCAGCCTTCAGGTTTTCAAATATTTTATGTTCCGTCTCGACATCCAGCGCGCTGGTGCAGTCGTCCAACACGATGACCGGGGCGTCCTTGTACAGCGCCCGCGCGATGGCGACGCGCTGCTTCTGCCCCCCGGAGAGCCCGAAGCCCTTTTCTCCGATAATGGTGTCATAGCCGTCGGCAAAGGAAAAGGCAAATTCGTCCACCTCCGCCAGCCTGCCGCACCGCTCGATTTTCTCCCGGTCATTTTCAGGCTGATAAAATTCGATATTGGCAGCAATGGTGTTGGAGAACAGAAAAACGTCCTGCATGGCGTAGCTGTATGCCCTGGCGATCTCCGCCCGGTCATAGGCGTGAAAATCCTTTCCGTCCAGCGCGACCTGCCCGTCCGAGCAATCCGTAAATCCCTGCATCACCTTCAAAAATACGGATTTTCCGCTGCCGATCTTTCCCATGACGCCCACCTTTTTTCCGTAGGGAATATCCACGCTGACGTCGCGCAAAAGCTCCTTTTCATCCGCGGATACCGACACATGGGAAAATGTGATGCGCGGGCGCTTTGAGACGCTCTCCGTGCCGAACCGGTCAGCGACGGGATCCGGCATGGAAAGCAGGCCGAAGGCGCGCCTGGCAGACACCTTAAATTCCTGCAAAGAGCCCATAATAAACAGGATATCCACAAGGCAGTTCGCCATCATGACCAGGTACCCCAAAAATGCGGCATATTCCCCATCCGTCATGAGAAAGCGGGACGCTAAGAAAATGCTGACCGCCATCGTAATCACCATAAGTACCTGATCCATAGCGTCATAAAAGAGAAAATACCGATACCTCGTCTTGCCCATGCGGATGTAAAAGTCCCGGACTTCCCGACACTTTTTGAAAAACCGGCTGCTCCGGAGCGCCTCCCCGGCACACGCCTTGATGGTCCGTATTCCGTAAATGCTCTCCTGAACCTCCGTGTTCAGAGCGGAATTATTCTTCCACATAGCCTCATAGAACTCACTGCTTTTTCGGATAAATCCCCTTGTGATAAACAGGTAGGCCGTGAAGGTGACCACGGGACAAATCATCAGCAGCACATGAGTGCGGCACAGAAACCATCCGGCCATAACCAGGTAAAAAATATCGTCTAACAGAAACGGAACATTGGCGACATAAAAATCCTTCACATTCGCCGTGTCGGAATTGGCGATCGAAATCAGCTCTCCGTTCGTGTATTTCTTTAAAATTCCCGGTCCGATGCGGTTGATTTTTCGCAAGACGTCCGTGCGCATCTGATTCTCCACCTTCAAGGAAACGCAATGAATGATGTTCCAGCGCGCGTAAAAGGTGATGAAATAGATACACACCAGTATAAAAAAGGCGGCGCTCAACACTCCCATGATGGGCCACAGACGATCCGCGGGCATCCCGTCGATGAGAAAGGAAAAAATACTGGAATTTTCCACCGGAGGGCTGCCGGACGCCGGCTTGATAACGCGGTCCACCATCAGGGAAATAATCTGCGGCTCCACTAGCTGGATGCCCACGCGCGTCAGTCCGAGAAGGGCGCAGAACACCAGAAAAAACGATATTTTTTTGTAATATTGAAAGGATTTTAATATATAATGGTCCTTTTTCTTCATGATTTCCCCCTTGAAAAACGATGTTCTGAATATTAGTATAGCAGAAAAAAAGAAGGCCGCAATAAACCTGTAGTTTAAAATGCCGGGGGTAAAAATGTTTGCCCCGGCATCTGAATAGTATTTTCCACTGTTACACAGGAACAATCAGCGTAGTCAGGGCTTTTCTCTGCTCCCTGGCGGGTTCCTTCAGCTTGCCGTTTTTGAGCAGCGCGACAATGCAGTGTAACAAAAACCACCCGTCGAAGCCGAATACAGACTGCAGCTCATACTCCTTCACCTTTTTGAGATGCGGGGGCACAGACGCCAGCACGGCCTCCGCGTAGGGAGCTAACAGCGCCTCAAAATCCGCCCGGTACTTTTCCTTGATTCGCCCGCCGATGGCAAGAAGCTGATTCTGAATCTCTTTGCCGTATTGCGCACGCAGTAACAAATATTCTGCGTCAGCGCGGAGCGGAAAAAATCATCAATCGATTTTGTGCCAGTAGAGCCATTGATGCCTATATAGCTGAATTTTATAGGATTAAATTTTAACTCGCTCGCTTTTCTATCCATAACCATAACCTCCTTTGAATCCTTCATGAAAGATTTCACCTATATAGACACGCGAATTTGAAAAAGGTTGGGATTTTTTATAAATTTTAACTTTTATTTTGAAAAATGCTTATTTTATCTTGTACTTCGTGCCTCTCCCCCTGCCCTCGATTTTCACAACGCCTTTTTCGCTCATCACCTTCAACAGTTGTGTCGTTTTTGATTTGCCAAACGAGGCATAAGGAGCAATTTCACTAATCGATTTCAGCATTGTCCTGCTTAAAATCCTATATATTTTTCTTTCATCTTCCGTCAGATTCAGATCTTTTTCAAAAACCGGGAGCACGATTTTAATCGTATTTTCCGACACCTCAAATTCCGGCTGCCTTAACCCTCCCTCATAGAGCTGTTTTATTCGTATGATTCCCGTGCCGAATATTTCAACAAACCCCAGTCTGTAAAATACATTAGCAAGATTTCTATTTCTTAAAACGGAAAGTTTTCCCGATAAATACTCATCTTCTGTTATGCCAGGCGGCAGTCCTCCCGGAGAAACAATTTCTATTCTGTCGTCAAACATCGAAACCTTGATCTGCGACTCCACATCCCACACTCTGTGAATCAGCGCGTTTGCCGTCGCTTCCCTGAACGCCGCCTCAGGTATTTTGTCCACTTTTTTCCTGTCGGCGCCCTGTATTTCTTCATATTGATAATAGTCCCGGAATACCCCCAACGCTTTTTCATACACAGTCAAAATGGACATATGGTCAAAGGTTGCTCTCTTATGAATCACACTGACATTTTCACCGAACTTCACAATGTCAATTCCCGGAAAATGATTTTTATCTGCTAAAATACCCGCCGCGTTACTATATCCAATGGCGCTGTTGTATAAATTCAGCGTTTTCAATGTGTCCTGGTTAAAGGTTTCAATCTGGATATATTCTTTTAAGTTCTGGCACAAAACAGCAAATGTCAGCTCTTGGTCCTCACACGGCAATTCCTCGAATCGAATATTCTTCCCTTCCAGAATCAGCCGGGACAGCTCCAGCGCGTCAACCTCGATTGTTGCGGTATCGTTTCGCTTGTACGCCTTTGATTTGTATAAATACGGCTTTTGAAGTCCGCTCTTCACAGTCAGCTTTATCGTTCTGTCATTGTTCTGCAGTTCCAGCGTGTAATCAGGCTGCGGAGTAATACTGTCATTCACCTTGTTTTCAATATCCAGACACGCTTGCCTTGCATCCGGCAGTCCCTTGATATTGCCATCATCATCCATTCCAAAAAAAATTTCTCCGCCATCATAATTTGAAAAGGCGCTAACTGTTTTTAAAAATGTATTTGTTATCTTTTCTTTGAACTCGACTGTTCTTGTTTCTCTCATACGCCATACCTCCCTTTTCAATTATATTATACGCGAAACCGGTCGTAAAATCAATCGTATTTTTTTGCGATTGATTTTACATGCGCCATGCATCCGAAACAGAGCAATATCTGAATAATGGTGGAGCACGGCGTCGCCAGTCCAACCCGGAACAGCGATACCGGCCGAATCCTGCTCATGATAAATGAAACAGGAACCCGCACGCAAAACGCCCCGATGATACCCTGCGCCATAACAAAAGTGGTGAGTTCCATGCCGTTGAAAAATCCGATAAAGCAAAACAAAAAACATGTCAACAGACAATCAATGGCATACGCCTTCAAATACTGTGTCGATGCTGCGATAATATCCGAATCTCTGGCAAAAATCCGTGACAGCATATCACCGTGGAAAAATGATAGGTAAAACATCGTCACCGCAAAAATCAGCGATACGCCTATGGAATACTTCAATGCCTTTACCGCCCGCTCCGGTTTCCCCGCGCCGCGATTTTGCGCGACAAACGCAGACATAGCCTGCATAAAAGCCGATGGGACCAACATGATAAACGCGCAGACTTTCTCCGCAACGCCAACTCCCGCAGACTCCGTCAGTCCGAGAGAATTGACAATAGCGAGTATCACGAGAAACGATATTCCCACCAGAAGATCCTGCAGCGCGATTGGCGCGCCCAGACGGAAAATCTTCCCAATAATGCCGCCATCCCACCGTATCATGCTCCTGTCCATCAAAAACGGCAGTTCCCTGCGCCGAATCAAGAGAAAGGAAATAACAACGCTGACCATCTGCGCAAAAACCGTAGCAATTGCCGCTCCCGCCGTTCCGAGATGAAATACGGCTACCAGCAGAAGATCACCCGCTATATTGCAGACACAGGCAACGGCAACGGTTAATAACGGCGTTCTGGAATCACCCAGGCCGCGGAAGATACTGCCGATAAGATTGTAGGCGATAATCACAATGAAGCCCGCTCCACATATGCGAATATACACAGCGGTAAGTGAAAACGCTTCCTCTGGGGCATGCATGATACGCGCCAGCAGTCCCGCCCCCGCCGGAATCAGCACTGTCAAGACTATGCCGACCGCGAGAAAAAACAGAAGCCCGCTCCCGACATGTTTTCAATACATAATCATACTGATTATTTTCTGGAGTTGCCAAGAAACTTTCTTTATCCCTGTCAACAATCAGGCATATTTCATCATATCTGTTATCATAAGTAATATTACTTGCCCGAATAATATCCGAAATGTCCTCTACAATATTAACCACATCTGATTCTTGATTAAGATATTCTGTTAATTTATTACAATCATCGACTAAGTTATCCACATTGTCATTCAGACATCTCTTTAAATTTTTCTCGCACCCCTCCTTGAGTATCCTCCATAACGCATGAGCCTGCACCTTACTCGTTGTTAAAATCTTTTCATCATATAAGTAATCCATAATTCGATTTAACAACGATTCATAAGTAAACTGTCCGGTTTCTTCCTCCTCTAAATTTGCTATGATCCGATCTAGTATTTTCTTAGGATTGCTCCAACCATCTTCGCTATAACTGCGTATAATCGGAACAAGTTCAATCAAAGGATCAATCTCCACATCATTTCGCGCATTATCTAACGCCTCAAAATATATTTTTTCTGTGCTTGCACCTTCAAAAACAAGAAAATACCTCTTTTTAGCCTCATCAGATTTCAAAACTTTTGTACGCTCTGCAAATGTCCTGCTTTCTCTCATCCACTATACCTCCTTAATCGGAAATACAGTGCTGAATACCGGTACACCGCCATAACGTCCTTCCAAATACGCCTTATCAATTTTTTGATCAAATCTGGCATTATATTCCTCTAACGAATAAATATCACTTTCTCCACTCTTACGCTTGTTCACAAACCAAATTTCATCACGGCGCAACAAATCGAAATCCAATAGACGGGATTCATGTGTCGTAACTACCAATTGAATGTTCTTTTTTGCCGCCATCTGCAAATAGGAATCAACAAATTTATATGTTAAACTTGGATGAAGACACCTATCCAACTCATCAATCACATAAGTCTTTCCTTCTTCGGATAATAATATCTCTAATAAGTCCAGAATTCTAACCGTTCCATCAGATTCTTCTGACATCTCATACAATGTTTCTTTCTTATTATGTGAAAATTGTATTGTTTGACATATTACTTCTTCATCTTTTAAACCTAGGATAAAAAAGTCTCTTTTACTCCGCATTATAAATCCCTTATTATATTTATCTGAATTTTTCTTCGTTTCTATAACAAGTTTTTCTAAATCCTGAACTATTTTTTCCCGAACTTTTTTCGGCAAATGTGATATTACTTTTTCTACTGGAACATTAACCATTTTAAAACCCGTAATTCCTGTTCCAAAAGCAGCAATCAAATTACATACTTCTTCTACATTTTCTGTATCAGCCATATAGGAATAATTTGAAATTGGTTCATCCGGATAATTAATATCTAGTGATCTTTGTATCCACAAATAAACATCCTGCAAAATAGAAACTCTCTTATATTTTTCGTAAAGAGTACGCTTATTACGATTCATAATTGAAAGAAAAAGCACACTATTATCGTCCTGAATATCTTCGGCATAAACATCCATTTTTTCACGCAGACTCCTTGCGTTCAAAAAACTACCAAATTCATATACTCCTGCCAAAATATCTCTACTAAAAATTAGCTTTTCCTTGTTATCTGCACTCAATTCCACTAGCCATTCTGAGCAAAATTCACCTCTGCTTAAAATGATTTCAAATCCATAAGCATAGTATTTTTCGTTAAGCTTAATCTCTAATTCAAAATAACTGGGCTTTTCTTTATTATCAATATTTGTTTTACAGTATTTTTCCGTATAACCATCCGGTAAAGCATCAATGACTGTACTCCGCATAAAATCCATTGCTTTTACCAGGTTAGACTTACCTGACGCATTTGCTCCAAAGACGGCTGCGAATTTTAACAGACGCAGATTCCCATCATCTCCTGTATGCTCTTTTTTATTCCTGACTTTTCCAGCAATCATAGAAAACTCTTCCGATTTACCACCTTCATTCTCATCGAATGACAAAAAGTTTTTAACATTAAATCTAATAAGCATATTTTTTCTGCTCCTTATTATTATTTTTTCTGTATTTTAAGTGATTTTTTCACTTTTGTCAAGGTGTTTTTCATGATTATATGTAATTGAATTTATTTTTTGTCGTTTTTTTCACATTCCAATGTGTATTGATGTCCTTACCGCAGCTTCCCATTTTCCTACTTTTCCCATAATTGTTCCCCTTTCAAATAGATTACAGCCGTTTTAGCATCATATACTCATTTACAAAAGTGCCATCCTTCATCCGTATAGCATCCGGTTTTACCCCCGTAATGCGAAACCCCATTTTTTCATACAGGCTTCTTTCCCTACTGTTTCCTTCTATAAAGTCAATCTCGATTTGACGAACACCATCTCTTTTTCTCGCTATTTGAATCATTTCCTCAAACATTCTTGTTCCAATCCCAAGATTCCAATACTCCTGTAAAAGCGCAATTGCGACAGACGCCCTATGACATTCTTTCATTCCGGCACGAAAGGAAATCTGACAATTCCCGGCTATTTTTTCGTTCACAATGCAGAGGATCATCAATTGATTTTGATCGTGATTTATCTCATTCACGAAGGACTTCTCTTTTTCAAGAGAGAAACTTGCCCACTCCTCTGGCGACCTCAGTAAAAACTCCGTCTCACCACACGCTTTGGTGATAAAATGAAGCATTTCTGCCGCATCTGCTTCGCAAGGACTCCGAAATAATGCCTCCCGTCCATCTTTCAATTCAAGCTTTGTTTCTTTGAAAACCACTACTATCTTTCACCTCCAAAACTGCCGATTTGTTTAATTATTCAACACCGATATTATACTTCAACCATTTGACTGGCTCTATCTCCATATCGGATTTCTAATGATTCTCCCTAAATTTTTCAAATGCAGAAACTGCATCCTGTAGCCTGCCCGCTTGCACATCATCATACCCTTCTTGCAATTTCGCATGAATTTCCTCTGATGTCATCAAATCTGCATTAAGTACCGCTGGAGCATTTGGATTTACTCTTATATTTAAAGTGGCAGTCTTTTCCATTGCACATCATCTCCTTCATTTTTATTTTGAGAATTTTGTCGTTACTTGTCAAGCAGCTAAAACTCGTATACAGTTCCAGATAGTTTCCCGTGGACTCCAGATAGAGGATCTGTTCTGTATTCAGGGAAACCATTTCGTTTTCACAGCGGAAACAATAACGGTGATTCTGTTTCTTCCATTCCTTCACCGCCTCCAATAGTACTTGCTCCAGCTCTCTGTCCACATAGGCTTTACGGATAAAACCGAACGGATGATATTGAAAGCTATCATATACTAATGCGTCCTGACTCGTAACAAAAATAAGAATAGGCCTGGTTTCCATCTGCTGCATTTTCGCCGCAATTTCCAGGCCATCCATTCCAGGCATATCAATATCCAGTAACACAATATCGCCGCCTGATGACTGCAATTTCTGCCAAAATATACAGGAATCTGTATAAAAACGGATGTCTGCGCCTCCTCTTTACTTTCCCTTAATTAGAACCTTCTTACCCTCAAAGGCAAAAGCATAGCACTGAATCTGTGACTCCTGAAATCCTTTTGCCAGCAGATCCTCTCTGTACCGCTTTTCATCGATCTGTTTTAATCCTGCATCGGCTGATTCCTCCAGTGTTTTTTCTTTTGACGGGCTGAATACCTTAAATTCAAGAATATATGCCCTGTCTTTTTCATTAACAGGCTCCATCATAATGTCATAGCGCCCGAAGCCGCTTTCCCGGTTGGAGCGGATTCTGTACCTGCCATCCAGCTCCACAACCAGCCCAAGCACCAGCCCGTGGTAAAACCGCTCCGGCTCTGTGCCGGACGGGTTTTTGCTGCTGTCAAAAAGCTGGCAATCTGCAGCAGCACGCGGTTTAAATAGGCGTTCATTGCCTCAATGTCGCAGGACAGCAGGGCGCTTAGAAATTCATTATAGTGATCGGATTTCCGAAACCATCCCCTGATTGTCTTTTTTAATGTCTGAAGCACTTCCTGATTGGTCAGGGAAAGCGTATAAACACTTTCCGGCAGCTTTACAGATTCCACTTTTAAATAGCCGCCCGCCAGCATCAGGCTCCATATGGCGTCCACATTTTCATCCAGTTGATCGAACACAAGCTGCTCGTCTAAGGATTCCGTTATGGTCCCACCTTTCAGGAGTTTTTCCAGTTTCTGCTTTGTCTCTTTATTCGCTGACTGCAGTAGCCGGCTGAGCAGACCGTTAGAGCTGGTGTTGGCCCAGTAAGGCAGCAGCTTTTTCTCATCCAGAAAATTAAGGATAGACCACGGGTTGTAAATGTCTTTCAGGCTGCCGAACGTAAAGCCGTCGTACCACTGCCTGACATCCTCTTTCCGCTCCCCAAGGCCCCTGCTGTCAAGGGCATTAAAAACCTCCTCCTCCGTAAAGCCAAAGCTGTCCATATATTTCTCCGTCGTAGTAGTGACTACCTTTAAATTGTTCAGATCCGAAAAAATAGATTCCCTGCTGATTCTGGTAATCCCGGTCAGGAGCGCCCGTTCCATGTAAGGGTTGGTCTTGAATGTAGCATTAAACAGGTTCCGGATAAAGGCAATCATGCCGTCCCAGTAACCGTACAGGTAAGCTTCCTGCATGGGCGTATCATATTCGTCTAGGAGGATAATGGCTTTTTTTCCATAAAAACGCGACAGATAATCGCACAATATCCGGATGGCTTCCGAATAATCCTCCTGCTCTGCCTCTTTGGAACGGATTCTCATAAACTGCTTTTTCTCCACTTCATCAAGATACCCTGATTCCATCAGATAACTGTTCTTCCGGTAAACTTCACTGATCAGGCTTTGGATTCTCCTGTAAAATCCCTGAAAATGTGTCTCCTTCACAGAGGCAAAGCTCAGGAAAATAACAGGGTAAGTGCCCTGCAGCTTCCTGTAGGCATCTTCCCTGAAAATATCCAGCCCTTCAAACAAATAAGACTTTTCCCTGTATTCCACAGAAAAAAACTGCTCTGTCATGCTCATTAACAGAGTTTTCCCAAACCTGCGCGGGCGGGTAATGAGGGTAACGGAATCCTCATTTTCCCACCATTCCCTGATAAAATGAGTCTTGTCGATATAAAAGTTGTTATGACTGATCATGTCCTCAAAATTCTGCTTGCCGATAGCAACCACCCTGGTATCTAAAATTTTTTTCTCCATGACCTGTCCTCCTGTCCGTTTTCCTTTTAAAAAACATTCTAGTGTAGTCTCGGAAAGTCAGTAAAAAACAGAAAAACATTTATTGATGTGAAGTTTGTGGAAAGGCGGAATAAAAAAATGGTTATTTTTGAGTTATTTCAAGATAGTGGTTAGAAAAAAGGACATAACAATTAAACCTGCTAAAAATAC
>CANRJU010000050.1 GCA_947631075.1 uncultured Lachnospiraceae bacterium | reverse complement strand
TCATCAGCGACCACATCAGCGTCTGCCACGGCGCAACCGCGCCCTCGTCGATGGTCAGGGACTCGTCCGGCACTAGCGTCGATTCATCTACAATGCGGACAATGCCCGTTCCGTCACATTTTTTACACGCGCCCTGACTGTTGAAGGCGAGCTCCTCCGCGCCCGGCGCAAAAAAATGCTCCCCGCAGACAGGGCACACCAGCGGCAGTCCCGCCGCTACATTCAGAGAGGGCTCCGCGTAATGTCCGTTCGGGCAGCGGTGAGACGCAAGCCGCGAAAACATCAGCCGCAGACTGTTCAAAAGCTCCGTCCCCGTTCCAAATGTGCTGCGGATGCCCGGCACGCTGGGGCGCTGCCGCAGCGCGAGAGCCGCCGGAACATACAGCACCTCATCTACCTGCGCCTTTTCCGCCTGTGTCATTCTCCGCCGCGTATAGGTGGACAGGGACTCGAGATAGCGCCGGGATCCCTCCGCGTACAAAATACCAAGGGCGAGCGAGGACTTCCCGGAACCGGAAACGCCCGCAATCCCCACGATTTTGTTAAGCGGTATATCAACATCAATATTTTTTAGATTGTGCACGCGTCCGCCGCGTATAATAATTTTGTCCGGCGCATTTTTGTTATTTGTGTTCATGATGATAACCTCATAATCCTTTAAATCTTGATATTTTTATATCTAAATATTTCTATATCTTGATTACCATATCCCCATACCTCACAAGCGCCACATTTCCCATCTCCTTCGCCCTGTCAGCACACCCTTTGGTAAAGCCGGACTTAGCAAAGAGGTAGAAATATTTCGATTTGTACGAGAATAAATCACTGCGCTTTACCAGCGTTTCCAGCACGCCGAGGTCAACCCTTTCATTCGTCCACTTGCACTCCCCGAAAAGAGCCGTAGTTTTGTCCTGCTCGGCGAGAATATCGATTTCTGCCTGGCGCTTTTCATTCGGATCGTTGCCCCACCACCGGCCGAGAGAGGAAAATTGCACGGGGCACTTTTCAGAAAGCAACAGCTTCCAAAGGTACTGCTTGCAGATTTCCTCAAACACCTTGCCCATATAGTCGGACAAAAACGGCTCGATACGCTTATAGGCAAGATCGGCTGCGCCACGGGCAATAATGGAATTGTTCTCCGGCACAAAGCGATACCAGAAACGGAACATATTGTCCTCAATGGAATAAATCACCTTCCGGGACGCCTTTTCGCCATAGGGCGTCTCCTTGCGGATGATTCCAAAAGAAACAAGATTTTTCACATAAGCAGAGCACACATTGGTGTCCTCGCCGACCTTGCTGGAAATCTCCGACATCCGGGTAGAACCGGTGGCAATCGCCGTGATAATGGCGTTATACAGCGCCGGCTCACGCACCTCCTGCTTAATCAGATTTTCCGGCTCCTCAAACAAAGCAGAGGTGGGATTCAGATAAGTATTTTTAATATTGTCCTCAACGCTTTTCTTGTCATTCATCTGCAGCAAATACTGCGGCGTGCCTCCGACGATTCCATAAATCAAGGCTTTGTCCTCATCTGAAAAATGCTGAAAATATCGGCATGTCTCCTCGAAATCAAAGGGAAGAATCTTCATCTGCGCAGTCCTTCTGCCGTAAAGCGGCGCCTTGTAGGCGAGGACGTGGTCCTCCATATAAGACATGGACGAACCACAGAGAATCAGCATCAGTTTCGAGCTGTCCTTGTACTTGTCAATAAGCAGCTGCAGCGTAGACGCAAGGCTTTTTTCTGACCGGGCGACATAGGGATATTCGTCAATGGCGAGAATGAGCCTCTCCTTTTCGGACAGCTTAAACACATATTCCAAAGCCGCCTGAAAGGAAAGGAAGGAATTTTCCGTCCCAATCCCGCTATGGTACTCTAAAATGCTCCTGCTGAAGTTTTCGAGATTTTGCTTGGCATTACTCTCAACGCCCATAAAATAAATAGCGTTTTTATCTTTGATAAACTGATTGATCAGCGCCGTTTTTCCTACACGGCGCCTTCCGTATATGACGACAAATTCAAACCTGTCTGATGCATACAGCTTGTTCAGGGCATCAAGTTCCCGTTCTCTACCGATAAACATCGCACTACCCCCTTTTGATAGCTTTAGTATAGCGCAGGCGAAAAAATTAGTCAAGTACGATTTGGTAAATCATACTTGACTAAATTGGATTGTGTTCGAGAAAATGCTTATGGGGGAAAGACAGAAAACATCTGTATGATTTTTTAGAATATAAAGTCCTTATTCTGAAAATTTCTGCATATACTAATTTATGGAATATATCATCCTCAAACAGCAAGAAAGCCCTTGACTTTCAGCAGTTTCTGTGATAGGCTATATTCTAGTGATCAGGTTTCAGATACTTGCGAGGACTGAGACCGTGGGAGGACCTGAGGGCTCTCCTTTTTATTTTCAAGGAGGACGAAACTACCATGTCAAAACCGTTTCTTACATATGACGATCAGATTAAAAAACTAACTGCCGATAAGCAGATGAAAATTACTGATCCTGCATACGCTAAAACAATTCTAAAAGACATTGGCTATTTCTCTCTGATTGGCGGTTATAAAACCCCGTTCATCGATCCCATGACTCGTGTCTATCAGAATGATACATCCTTTGAAGATACTCACCCTTTTCCGAAATGTCTGCGCCCATAATGAACGCCTGTATTCGTTCCGAATACAGATTGACTTCCCAGATACAGCACTACATGGGAAACTTGGCATATCCAAAAAGGGAAATCAATACCTTTTAGGAAAGCGAGATTTGTTTGGGCTGATAATAGCATTCCGCTATCTTCTGCCAAAACCAAGTTTCCTTGCATTGAAACAATCCCTAATCCGCATCTTAACACAATACATAAAGAGCAGCAGCCAACTCAGCGAATCTGCCCTGCTCTCCATGATGGGCTTTCCATCTAATTGGAAAAATATAACACACTACCACTTATAATCCCACAGATTTTCTGTGAAATTATTCATTTTGAAAAGCCAACCAAATACGGCAATGCCGCATCCAGCAATTTCTTGCTCCATTCCGCATGAAACTTTGCCATCCTCTTCCAATCTGCCTCATTCGTAATGCCAACATCTGATATAGACAGACTTACCTTTGAATACTTTGACTCGTCAGCACGTTCCCAATTCAGGCTTTTACCCACAGATTCCTCAATTCTGTCTTTGTGTTCATACAAAATATCATAAGCATTTTTATTTTCCTCTATGTTGGACTTACCGAAATATATTTCAACTCTCGCCCCGTCATAATTCGCTACACAATTCACAGAAAATCCTTGTATTCCAAATGCCCCCGATATCCAGTTCGCTATGGTAGGATTATCTTTGCCAAAGCATCCCCTGTCCTTATTTTCCTCTTGTATGATAGGTAGTGCAAACTCCCAATACCGCTTTCTCAACTCATGCCTCTCGACTACAGACTTATTGGCGCTTTCTGTATTTTCATCCTTAAGATAAAAAAGCAAATCATCCGCATCTGCATTGTATAATTTGAAGAATTTCTGCAGATTTGACATCTTATACTTCGTGCTGATTCCCGTCACCAGATATATTCCATCAGCAATTTCCGCACAATTAACAGAGACACTATCTGTTTTCGTAATTACATGCATTGCCAAATCTTCACCTTCATCATCCGAAAAAGCTAAAGATGTAAGCACGGATTCGTCCTCCTGATGCAATATTTTTATAATTCGCTGGTATGCATCCGCCCATGAATTAACCGGCTGTTCCGCACCCTTATAAGAAAACTTGCTTATCTGCCTTCCCGTTAGGTCTACGTCGTCACTTAAAGCCACACTGTCCATCGGCTTTTCAGAAGGCTTAAATGTAGTTTTTGCATTTAACCACAGACGTTTGGCAAGTTCCGTCATTCTATAATCTCTTTCTTCAAGTTCTGCCTCCGTCCATTTCTCCTGATCACCGATCCACTGATTCATGCGGAGACCGCTATTCTTAAATCCGACTCCTATTCCCGTAGCACTGTCAACGAGGGTTTTCTTTACCTCAAACGGTTCATTACTATATTTTGAATTATAAGCCGTAAGCGTAAGATTTGCGATCCTATGCAGCCATTTATCATGCACGGACTGATAATCTTCACCCAATTCCTCCATCCATATTGGTGTAAGATGCTGTGGCATGATATGCTCTATCGTATATGTACCATTTTCAATATGCTTATATACATCCTTTGTTTCTTTAGTCCCGAAATTCTCAATTCGTTCCAAAATATAGGTACGGTATTTTCCACGCATATTATAAATATTCTTCTCCGAAAATGCCGTGGAAAACTCAACATCATCCGGGAATCTACCACTTTCTTTCTTTGAAAGCAGAGTATATTTCATTTTCTCCACATATTCATCATATGTGCCGTCATAGCGGAGTATCTCTTTGTTCAAATTGAGAAAAATCTTATTCAGGGCGTTGGTTGCTACATCACATATATTACGACGGAAAAGATAATTTTCCACCGTGTGAAATATATCATGAAGATCCTTTATGCTAATGATATCCTTATAGTAAATCTTTAATACTTCAAGAAGAAATGGACGCGTAACTGTCGTCTCCAGCCAGTTCAAACGGTTTATGGAGTTTCTCGCATCATCGTCCAGTTTTGAATCAATCTTATCATAGGAAGATGCCGCTCCAAGCAATATTTCATAATATTTTGCATAAAGGAATAAATCCTCCAAAAGTTCTTTTGCTAAAAGTTTTCCGCCCCCATCCATGTAGCTCTCAGAGGCATATTTCTTAAACACCTCATAGACATTATTGATCGATGGCGTCATCTGTGTCTTGATGCTCAAATAATCCCTAACGAACATACTGACATCGTATTTTGTGGCAAGTTCAATTGGATTCCAAAACTTCTCATAAAGCGTGTTCTGTTCGTCTTTTCCCTGCCCCATGAGCATAAAATTCCTGATTTTATCCCCCTCTGTCAAATCAAGCCCAGTCGAGTTCAAACTCTCAAAAATCAGCTGCGGGTTATCGTCGTTATTAAGTTCTATGCTAACAATCTGTAATCGCTGTATTGCCTTAAACAAATCATCTATAGATATTTCCTCTTTCTGTATCCTATTGTAGAAATACTCATAGTTAATAGTGAGATTAGAATTTTTATAATAATCCTCCTCATCTCCGAACAATTTTTTAAAAGCATTTCTGTCATTTTTGACAGGCTTTAGCTTTATCCTTGTCTCTTCCTCGGCATATTCGTCCACCAGATAAGCCTTATAAATCTTCTCTGCCCTTCTCGTGTTCTCCGAAACAAGGATTCCCTTTTCAAGTATATTCCTCATGGCGAGCATCAAAAGAGAAATAGTAGTAAGCCTTTGCTGCCCATCAATAATAAGGTAGTCATGAGTAGATGTATCACTGTCCATATCATAGACGGAAACAATGCTGCCAAAAAAATGATACTTCCTGTTATCCTTTATCACCTTGATAAGGTCATCGTAAAGCTGCTTACAATTTGCAATTTTCCAATCATAGTTTCTCTGATAAACAGGAATTAAAAACCTCTTGTCAGCTCCGTCCATAAATTGAAGCAACATCTTTGCATGTCCATCCATTTATTTATCCACCTCTTATCTTTCAAAAATATAGTTGTCCTGCAAGCCATAACATCTTCTTTATTTTTACTGGACAATCAGTCACCCGATCAGTCACCTTAGGGTGACTGATCATCATTAAATTTTAATCTTCCAATAACCCTTTCTGTCGGAACCAATACGCTCAATGATGCCTTTTTCTTTGAGCTGTTTTATCCTCTGAGCTACCGTTTTTCTGCTAATTCCCATTCTCTCAGAAAGTTTTAGCATTGTATAGCCGGGATCTTCTGCAAGCAGTGACAACAACGTGCATTCCTCATCAGTCACCTTTTCAGTCACCCGATCAGTCACCTTTCCGAAACGAATAACCCTATCCTCCGGCGCAGTAAATTCAATCATGATATCGCTGGGATTAACCGTATAAATGGGCTGCGGAACTCCATCCTTCTCACAAGCGGAACAAATTTTCTCAATTCCGCGTCCCCAGCTTTCAATAAAGCCTGCCAAATAAAATACATGCGCAATATTGGGATTGTAAGGACTGGAAGCATGTTTGTGCATCAAATTCTCCAATGTCCAATTTTCAGGCAGACAACCGCAGTTCGCAATATACAGCTTATCCTCATATACGCTTATCTGAATCGGAATACCAGACTGATACTGCTTGTGGCACAGAGCGTTTAACAGAGCCTCACGCAAAGCTGCCACTTCTCCGGATCCTTTGAAAACAGGAGCATTGCCGCATTAGTCAAATATGAGCCGTTCATCAGATGAAGTTTTTCCATAAGCACATCTTTCGGCTCGTCCAACACGCTCTTGTCAATGCGTCCCTTTTTAGCTGCCCACTGCTTAAAGTGTTCTACGATGGAATCATCAATGTTTTTCAATGAAAAAGCAGGCAGAGGAAGATTATCCCAAGTAGCACCACGCTTGCGCATCAAAAAGGTTTCCAACATGCGTTGGCGTAACCACAAATCCATTCCAGATATTCGTCTTTCCATTTGCTTTTCCATTCTATGTTTTGGCTCTCAGGCATTTCCTTCACCGCTTTCCATTCATATTACTATCATACTATTTTTCCAATCTGCTGTGGAATATACAGCTGTCAGATAGTTTCTTCATCCGCAGGATCATTCATCCCTTGCGATTTCACATAATCTGCCCCGACCTCAAAATGATATTTTACAATTCCAAGGTCTACCTTGCTAAACATTCCGCCCTTATCCGTAAATTCCACGGAACCGTCCTCGTTTAAGGCAATTTCAAATTTCTGCTGATTCAGCGCCGTGGGAGCAAGGAGCGCCATCTCCACTCCAAAATCGAACCATGAAGGCCTTTCCCCATCGGAAACAACGACCTTTTCCGGTTTCTTCGACTTATGCTGCCTGCCCTGATCCGCGCCGTATCCTACCGCAATTACAATGACAAGCCTCTCATCTTCTTCTATCTCAGCCGGTACATTTTTCGCATTGAAGGTTCCGGCCCAACATGTATTCAATCCGAGTTCCTGCGCCAAAAGCACCACCTGTTCCCCAAAATATCCGATTCTCTCCTCTAGGGATTCATCATCCCGCCCGATGCAGGCGATTACGCTTGGCGCGCTGCCAAGTCCCATAAAACGGTTCAAAACCTTGTTGAATGTCTTCCCGGCATCCGAACAAAATTGCATATGAAGATTGCCGGCCGCATTGCACTCCTCAATTTTTTCTTTCAGACGCTCAACCTTTTCCGTCTCAATCGGCTTGTCAAGATAATTCCTGACAGAGTGGCGTTCTCTGATAAGTTCGATATGATTCATCTTCTATCGCCTCCAATTTTCACAATTTCTATCTGACCAATTCATTTCTGTCTTTTGTCATATCCCTATTGTATATCTCCTACGATAATATTCCATAGTGCGATACTCCAGAATATCCTTCATATGTTCTGTAAATGCCTCATTTTTCGTCACAAATTTCAAATCCTCCCTTATCGCAATAGCATACCCTTCCTTCTCAATAAAAAATCCCTTTCCGGACGCCAGCAAAAATCGGATTGGCATACTTTTTGCCTTGCTTAAATGCTGTTTATCTGTCATGCATTTATAAGAATCATACGAAATATCCGGTTCAAAATCCTTCCAATTTGTCCCATGATCAAAAAACTTTTTCCACGCTATCAATACATCTTCTTCTTTGACCGCAAGCCGGATATCGCCATCATTGTAAAAGCTGTATAAAATAGGCATTTTATATACCTTCTGCATATTCGTTGTTTCAATCAACGACAAAAATTCTCTGCCAATTCCCTCATAAACCTCCTGCTCCGCGGCAGACAGCTCATTCATTTCATTTAAAAATTCCATATATCTCCGAAATGGATTTTCCTTAGCGTGCTTGATGCAATACTGATAAATGTCATCATTCATATATGTGAACAGCTCCATTCGTGTCGGCACCTTGCCATCCAATAGTTCTTTCACTCTGTAAAACTCCTGCCGGATCCGTTCCTTGACAGATAGAGATTTCCTATCCATTTCCTTAAACAGATCAATCAGTCGCATATCAAAATCCACAATGCAATCATCGGGATATTCTATATTGCAATAATCATATGCCGACTTTTCCAAAAGAGTCTTTGCGCCACTCAAAAGCAGGGGCGCTCTTCCTGCTTTTTCGTAATTTCCAATAAAATCTAAAACATTTAAATATTCCTTGCCCTTGCTGGTACGAAGGCCGCGACCTAACTGCTGCAAAAATACCGTCGGCGACTCGGTCGGCCGCAAAAACATAACCATGTCAAGCGCAGCAATATCCACGCCCTCGTTAAACATATCAACCGAAAAAATCACTTGAATCTCTTGATTTTTCAATTTTTCAATCGCACTGTCCCTACCCTCCGCGTACTCGCCATCCGCATTGCTATATACCGCCACTGCCGCTATTCCTCTTTTGCAAAATTCCTCTGCCATTTCCTCTGCGTGTTGTCTGGAACAGCAAAAACCAAGCGCTCTTTTTGACCGATATTTCTTATAATGCTTATAAATCAGATCGTATCGTTTCACATTTCCAATATATGTTTCATTCAATTCTTTTTCATCATAACGGCCTCTTACGAGGTGCAGGGACGAATAATCCGTTTCATCATATATCCCATAGTAGTGAAACGGCACCAGCGCT
This sequence comes from uncultured Lachnospiraceae bacterium, assembly GCA_947631075.1. GTDB lineage: Bacteria > Bacillota > Clostridia > Lachnospirales > Lachnospiraceae > Eubacterium_F. Next base: position 4,350 of record CANRJU010000050.1, on the reverse strand, counting down.
CCTCTATTGATCGCATCTTTTAGTGAAATTTCATAGGGCACGTTATAATCACAGATTTCATAAATATTTTTACCGTCCATCCTGTCGGGCGTAGCGGTGAGTCCCAGCAGAAACTTAGGCCGAAAATAATTTACAATTCTCTGATATTGGTCATTTACCGCATGATGAAACTCGTCAATTACCAGATAGTCAAAATAGTCCGGCGCAAAATAATCCTCCGTGAGATATTCGTTCCTGCCAAGCGTCGCCACAGACGCAAAAATTACGGATTTATCCGTATCCTTCTGCTTGCCATAGAAAAATCCGTAATCCTCCGACTGTCTTACATTCCGAAATGATGCAGCCGCCTGTTTTAATATTTCCTCCCTGTGAGCCACGAATAATACATGCTCATACCCGGCAGAATCGAACGCCGCCAGATAGGTCTTTCCCACGCCGGTAGCCGCCTGCACAAGCCCTTTTGCCGCGCCCTCCGCCCTGCTGTCCTCCAGCGCATATAAAGCCTCTATCTGCGCGCCTCTCGGCTGAAACAGGGGCTCTATCTTATCATCCGCATCCTCCAGATTATCATATTTTGCCAGATCCTTTGATACCGCCGGCTTGTGCCAGTTCTTCGAGTATCTGATTAACTCCTTATCATCAATCACAATGGAATGATTTTCAAACAGATCGACAAAAACAGCATAAAACAAATCAAAATTTTTCTTATCATTAAGACTATTAAAGCGATAATTCCACTCTATGCCCGAAGTCAGCGCGCTTCGTGAAATATTGGACGAGCCTATATAGATTTCGTCCATATTTTCATAATGAAATATGTATGATTTGGGATGAAATGACCGTTCCTTATCATTATAAAAACGCAAATCCGCCCTGTCGCCCAGTTCTTTTTTAATCAGATACAGCGCCGACGGCTGCGTGATGCCAAGATAATTTCCCGTAAGAATCCTCACCTGTACACCGCGATTCAATGCCGCTTTCAAATCCTTTACAATCATTCTGACGCCGGATTCCATAAGAAAAGAAACAATAATGTCAATTCCCTTTGCATTTAACATGCTCATTTTTAACTGGTAATACAAAAAACGGCTTTTGTCCCTATCACCAGTCATAACGTCTGTATACTCTATTTCAAATTCATCCGCATCTATCTTTTCCGCAAAATCAGATTGAGCCATTTTTCTTCACTTCTTTCTGGACGCGCATCCGTAGTCACCCATTGTTCTTCCATCTCCAAACCATCTATTCCGCTTAGCAAACCCGCAAAATCCGTCTCTGTCATATCCGTAAAAAATCGTCCGTTTCTTTCGCCCGCAAAGGTTCCATATTTGAACGATGTGTAAATAATTCCATTATTCTTTAATGCAGCCGCCATTTTCCGCATAACTTCCTTCAGCTGATCAATCGGCAGATGAAGTATAGAAGAACACGCCCATATGCCGTCATACTCATTTACTGCCGATAATTCTCCAAAAAACATTTGCCTGACCTTAATTCCTGTGTACGCACTGGCCAGCCTGCATAGCTCTGACGAGCCGTCCGTAGCATCCACGCGATATCCATGCTCCAGAAAATACTTTGTGTCACGTCCAGAGCCACAGCCAAAGTCAAGTATATACGAGCCCTTTTCTAACTTTTCCAAAAAATGTTCCTGTATCGTAGTAAAATCAATATTAACTGTGCTTTTGTAAAAGTCGTCGGCACAGTTGTCATAATAGTCAAGAGTGTTATTGCGTTCCATGTCTGTTCAGTCCTTAACACTAATATTCATATGTTTACCTATCAATAGTTTTGTAGTTTGCCGTAATGATTTAGCTTTTTTTATTATAAAGCTAGAGTTTTGAATTTGCAATATATTATTCTTCTTAATCATATATACTTTTCTAGCAAATAACTGAACAATCTTAAGGGCAATTCTTCAATACATTTGAGCTTCTTGCCCACTTTGAATGGCTGAAGTCCGTAATACAAGTTAAGTATAACATAGGATAGTGTCCCAAAATCTGTACTCGCACATTTTTATTTCTCTCTTTCGTGTCTTTTCTATAATTATTATCTCATGAAAATGTAGAGAATACGAGGATTTTGAAATCTTGATTGAAAGAATTATAATTATTTTATTTCCGTTGTCCTAGCTCATCATACTTTTCCACCATAATTTCTTCCACAATCTTTAAATTTCCATTTAGTAAATGCAACTCCTCTTTCAAATCCATGTACTCATCTGTATTCTGAATTCTCGGCGGCGTCGATCTACACACCACTCGCCCAAATACTCTCTGCTGACTACTCCATGCGGGATATAAATCCTTCTGTAATAAAGTTGCAGACAGCTGCTTAATAGCATGATGCGTGTCACTACCTTTGAGTTCCACCAAAACTACAATGCCAGAATCTCGAACCAGCAGAGCGTTATCACATTTATAATTTGTACTTGCTTCCGGATTCGTTATTATCCCCTTATCTACGAAAAATTTTATTATTTCATGGCGCGGGCATTCTTTACTTTGATCCAAGATATATGTTTTCCCTTTTTCTTCACATTTGATCCTGGAGCGGTTATCCAAAAAATCAATGCACTTTTTTTGCTTCTCAATGTCGCCACAAGGGGGTTGGCTAAGAGGTTGCTGATAGATACCATCTTTAGACCGTTTCCCATTTTGTGGCCTTTTCTTCCCCTTCTTCTCAGACTCTGTATGTTTTGTTTGCTCCATGCAATCCTTTAGTTTATCACAGATCATTTCTACCTCCTGTTACCCGCATCGTTATACAATATCCTGTCCATACGCTCATTTATGCTCTCCGATATTCCGTCAATCTGCAATGCGTCAATCAATCCTCTCTTTTCACTGACAATATTTTTCAGACTTCCTATTTCCGTCGAGATAAAATATGCTCCAACAGATTCCGGAACCACTCTAAATTCTTTGCGTATTACAGAATTTTCCGCACCCGTTTTCTTTTCCTTTCCCCCAGAATAAATCAGCAGATTAAACGCTGTCAGCATATACGGACTATGCGTGGTAATAACTACCTGACTGCTGCTGGAGTTTATAAGCAGCGCCGTAAGCTGCGCAATCTTCTCCTGAGAATCCGGGAATAAGTGTGATTCCGGCTCCTCAAATACCAGAAATGTTTTTTCGCTTTTTAAAATTTCCCAAAAAATTATATTCAGCGCCCAGACAATCTCCTGCTGCCCGGATGAGCTAAACATCAGTTTCACCCAGTGCTCCTTGTCATAATAAAGCTTTTCGCCTTCTTTATCATAAACATAATCACCACGCAGAATCTCATGAATCAACTGGCGCGCTAACTCCACATCCTGATTACGAATTTGTCCCTTTACTGTTTTTAAATAATTTTGTACGATCTCATCCAGTTTTGAACCAAAGCCAGAACGCACATCCCGGATATACTGTGCAAATTCCTGCGTAATTAAATCTGTTTGAGAAATATCCACTTCGTTATCCTGTTCATAATGATTGGATAATGAAATCTCCTTTGATGCTATTCCATCCGGCAAAATTGTAAGCAAATTCCGACCAGCGGGGATATATAAGAGCATGAAGTCATCCACAAAAATTTGCTCAATCGTTTTTTTGGCACTGATAATGAAATTATTTTTCTCCAAAATACTGACAGAAAAGGGCATTTTATTATTATTTGTTGCAACTTTTGCCGCTTCTCTGATCATATTGCATATATCCTCTTTTAAAGATTTGCTGAAATTAAATTTTGCATACCGATCCTTATCCAAATTGATAGAAACATATCGATCTGTTTCTTTATCATAATAATAGCGAATAAAAAAATCCCCCATGTGTTTCGTCGTGCCAAAATAGCCCATGAATGGGCGACGGATATATTTTAAAAAATTGGTATATAATTCATCTGTATAGTTTAATTCAGTATTTATAACACCACTGAGATACTGCAAAAAATAATCCCTGATTTTTCTGCAAAAATATACTACCTTAATAAAAGTGCTTTTCCCGGATGCCTGAGGACCGATAACCACCTCAAGTTTTTTATTCAAATCAATATCTATTTTCTTTATCGGACCAAATTGTTCTATTGTAATATGACGCATCCATAATGCTCCCTTCTTTACAAAAATTTTGGACATAAAGCGGCTACGAACCCAACATTCATAGCCGCCTCTATACATTTCGCCAAAAATTTCACACTTACTACAGCCAATCTGTCACAGGCAAGTCCCACTCACCCCTGCACCAGAGCGACCGTCTCCCTAGCGATGGCCAGCTCCTCATTCGTCGGAATAACAACCACGGTCACTTTGGAATCCAGTGTGGAAATCACGCGCTCCTCGCCCCGGATCTGGTTGGCCTC
>CANRJU010000049.1 GCA_947631075.1 uncultured Lachnospiraceae bacterium | reverse complement strand
AAAATGAGGAAGAAGAAGCCGAAGAAGATACAGAAATGCAGGTATTTCCTGGCAGACCGGAGCTATGACAGCACAGACCTGATCGAATGGCTGGAGACGGAAGATATCGCACCAGTCATAGACATACGGAATATGTGGCAGGGAGATGAGACAAAGCAATTCAGGGATACGGATCTGGTCTATAGTTTTGATGGAAAAGTGTATTATGTAGACGAAAAAGGGAAACAGATCGAACTGCTTTATAAAGGGTATGATAAAAGCCGGAACAGCAGCCGCTATGGGTTTCATCCTAAATATGGGGACAGCCGTATCTTCCGGATCCCCTTGGAAACGGACAAGAGGATATTTACAAGAGTGGCGAGAAATTCAAAGAAATGGAAACGGCTGTATGCCATGCGGAGCGGGATCGAAAGGATGAACGGCAGGATAGACAGGGATTTTAAATTTGAGAAGCACACGATCCGGGGGCTTGAAAAAATGGAAATGTTTTTGACAGTGACATTTCTGGTGAGCCTGGCGCTGGCAAAAGGAAAAATAGAAAAAGGGACAAAAGAAGGCCTGGCAAGGCTTTACGCATAAAAAGATAAAAATAGAGGGTCATAGTCTGGGAGAGATCGTAGGCTTGGGGAAGTGCGCTAAAGATCCAGGCAGGACTGGAAAAGTGTGTCTCATGGGCTTATCATCCAGTATTTTTTTGTTTTAGGATCGGCGAAGAAGGATAAAAACAATCATTTTAATGAGAAAAACGGTACAGCGAAATTAATTCTTTCCACAACGCTATTGTCTTATTTCTCCGAAAGTGATACAATATGTAACTAAACAAGGGACAGAAGGGAATGATCTTAATGAAGATAACCAAAGTTCAGCACACCATATACGACATCACAATCAGTATTCTCGCCATCATCGCTGTAAGCTTGACGATAATGGACTTGTATGAAGGCTTGAGTGGATGGCAGATTATCCTAGACCGCTGTCTTTTAACCGCCTTTTTTGCAGATTATGTAATCAGGCTGTACTTAGCTCCCGACAAAAAAGCCTTCGTCCGGTCCAATATCTGCGATCTGATTGCGATATTCCCCTTTTATACTGTATTCCGGGCATTTAAAATAACAAGACTCGCGAAGCTCTCCACTCTTTCCAGGCTCCCGCGAATACTGGGATTTTTGTGCCGGCCGCTCCGAAAAGCACGGCGTTTTTTTAACACCAACGGTTTCAAATATATTGTTTTTCTGACAACTGCCATGATTTTTATTGGAGGCATACTGATTCACCTGACGGAAGGAATGAGCCTCAGCGATGGAGTCTGGTGGGCATTTGTGACCACCACTACCGTTGGATATGGCGATATCTCGCCCTCTACCTTTTATGGCCGGATCATCGCTATGGTCCTCATGTTGGTCGGAATTGGAATGATCGGTAGCATCACCAGTACGCTGACCTCCTATTTTTTGAATGTAAAGGCAAAGAATGTCAAAAATGAGACCATCGACTCCATAAAAGCCCAGTTAGACCGTTTTGATGAATTAAGCCCTCAGGATGTAAATGATATCTGCAACATCCTGAAGGCTTTAAAATCAAAATCTGCACATTTTTAATTTTTCCCGTTATCCATGTCAGAAACTAATTTTTCCTATTATAATTGATCAGGCATCCTTTCAGGATAATCTCTCTCTCATCGTCCGTGAGATTTCCAAGGTGCAGCTCCATCTCCTTCATGCCCTTATTGACTACATATGCCTTGATCGTGTCATTTTTGGAAATGATGGCCTCCTTGATGTCCTTGACCAAAATGTAGTCGTCCTTGTCAAAGGGCAGCTCTCCGCCAAACACAAACGGCAGCATGCCCCAGTTGATGAGGTTGGAGCGGTATCTCTTGGTCGCGTACTCCCTGGCTATATTGGCCATGCCGCCCAGCACACGCTGGCAGCTCGCCGCCTGCTCCCGCGCCGAACCGTCTCCCGGCTTCACGGCAAAAATCACGCTTCCCACTTCCGTCTGCTCCGGCACGATTTCATCGCCGAACTTCTCGCGGATGGCGTCATAAATGCCCTTCAGCGCGCCGTCCTGCGCGTAAATATCCTCGCCGGCAATACGCGCCTTCTCCACCTTCTGGACCTCCTTCGCCTTGCCCACATAGGCCGGATCCTTCCGCGACAGAGTAAACTCCGCCAGCCCAAGCGGGTTGGAGCGGTAGGAGGATGTCTCTCCCGACGGAATCAGCTCATCCGTCGTGGTGACCGGATCGTGAATCATGGATACCACCTTCAAGAGCGCGTGGTCGGTCAGCGCCTGCATTTTCGGCCAGTCCACGATGTTGGGGCCGAACTTGATCTCCACGCTCGGATCCGCCTTGCCCACGCCGTTGAACACGCGATTGTCATAGATGGATTTATCAAAATAATACTTCGGCTTCGTAAATTCCGCGTCCACATCGGTAGCTGCCGTCAGATATCCCTTGTTCGCCGCCGTCGCCGCAATCGAGCGGGCGTCCATCAGCGCCACGGAGGCAATCTGTCCATTGGTAACCTTGGAGCCCTCGCGGTTCGGGAAGTTCCTCGTCGAGTGACGGATGCTAAGTCCCTTGTTGCTCGGCACATCCCCGGCGCCAAAGCACGGGCCGCAGAACGCCGTGCGCACCGTGGCTCCCGTAGCCATCAGATCCGCGATCCGGCCATTTTTCACAAGCTCCATAAATACAGGCTGGGAGGCCGGATAAATGCTCAGCGAAAACTCATCGCTGCCGATAGTCTTTCCGCGGAGGATGTCCGCCGCGTCGCAGATATTTTCAAATCCGCCGCCGGCGCAGCCCGCGATAACGCCCTGCTCCACATAGAGCCGGCCGTCCCGGATCTTGTCCGTCAGCTTGAAGTCGATATTGTTGTTGTCCAGGCTCACAAGCGCTTTTTTCTCCACATCCCGGAGAATATCCTCCAGATTCTGGTTCAGCTCCTCAATCGTGTAGACGTTGCTGGGGTGGAACGGCATCGCGATCATCGGTTTCACCTGTGATAAATCCACTTCTACTACTCCGTCGTAATAAGCCACATCCGCCGGATTCAGCTCCTTATAATCTTCCGGTCTCTTGTGAATCTCGTAAAATTCCTTCACGGCGTCGTCCGTCCTCCAGATGGAAGAAAGACAGGTCGTCTCCGTCGTCATAACGTCCACTCCGATTCGGAAATCGACGCTTAAATTGTCAATGCCGTCGCCGATGAACTCCATGACCTTATTATTCACATATCCATTTTTAAATACAGCCCCGATAATCGCCAGCGCGATATCCTGCGGCCCCACGCCCTTCTCCGGCTTGCCGGTCAGGTGGATAGCGACCACGCCCGGCATCGGAATGTCGTAGGTCTGCTCTAAAAGCTGCTTTACAATCTCCGGGCCGCCCTCTCCCACGGCCATCGTTCCCAGCGCGCCATAGCGGGTGTGGCTGTCCGAGCCGAGAATCATCGCGCCCCCGGCCGCCAACATCTCCCTCGCGAACTGGTGGATTACCGCCTGATGAGGCGGTACATAGATGCCGCCGTATTTCTTGGCGCAGGAAAGTCCGAATACATGGTCGTCCTCATTGATCGTGCCGCCCACCGCGCACAGGCTGTTGTGGCAGTTCGTCAGCACATAGGGAACCGGGAATTTCTCCAGCCCGGACGCCCTCGCCGTCTGCAATATGCCCACGAAGGTAATGTCGTGGGACGTCAGCTTGTCAAATTTGATTTTCAGATTTTCCATGCTGCCGGATGTATTGTGGGAAGATAAAATTCCATATGCCATCGTGCCCTTTGCCGCTTCTTCCCTTGTCGTCTTTACGCCGGTCTTTGTCTCGACCGCCTCCAGAGCCTCCGGCGAGTCCGGAATCAGTTCTCCGCCCGCCAGGTACGCTCCGCCTTCATATAAGTGTACCATATGCTGCCTCCTTCATAATTTCCAGAATATCACATAATGCCGGAGCAGGAAAACAGACGCCCTGCCCCCGTATCAGTATACTTGTTTTTCCGCTATAATGCAATGATAATTTTCAATTCCGGATTCCGAATTTAATCCGGTTTTGAACCTGTTTTTAATTTCGGATTTAAAATTTCCTGTTGTCAATGCTTCCAAAATGAGGTAAAATTATAAAAATACCACCCGGCGGGTCGCACCGCAGAATGGAGGAAACATGAGACATCTTATGAATGCTTTGGATCTTACCGTCGAGGAGACGGACGACCTGATTTCGCTGGCAGAGCAGATCATAGAGGATCCGGCCCGATTTTCAGAAGTCTGCCACGGGAAAAAGCTGGCTACCTGTTTTTACGAGCCCAGCACCCGGACGAGGCTCAGCTTCGAGTCAGCCATGCTGAATCTGGGCGGACAGGTTCTGGGATTTGCTTCCGCTGATTCCAGCCGCCAAGGGCGAGAGCGTCTCCGACACCATCCGCGTCATTTCCAGTTACGCGGACATATGCGCCATGCGGCATCCCAAGGAAGGCGCTCCCTATGTGGCGTCCCTCCACTCCTCCATTCCCGTGATCAACGCCGGGGATGGCGGCCACAACCACCCCACGCAGACGCTGACCGACCTTCTGACGATCAAGAACCTGAAAGGCCGCCTCGACCATCTCACCATCGGCATGTGCGGCGATTTGAAATTCGGGCGCACCGTCCACTCCCTGATCAGCGCCATGGTCCGTTACCCGGAAGTGAGATTTGTCCTGATTTCTCCGGAAGAATTGAGGATTCCGGACTATCTGAGACGAGATACCCTGGACGCGGGCCACATCGATTACAAAGAGGTAAATGTGCTGGAGGACGTGCTGCCGGAGTTAGATCTTCTCTACATGACCCGTGTGCAGCGGGAGCGCTTCTTCAATGAGGAGGACTACATCCGGCTGAAAGACAGCTTTATCCTGGATCGCCGCAAAATGAAGCTGGCCCCGAAGGATATGCTGGTCCTTCATCCCCTGCCCCGCGTCAACGAGATTTCCACGGAGGTGGACGACGATCCGCGCGCCGTGTACTTCAAACAGGCACAGTACGGCGTGTATATCCGTATGGCCCTTATCATGACTTTACTGGAGGTGATTCCGTCATGTTAGAAATCGGAGGATTGAACGAAGGATATGTGATCGACCACATCCGCGCGGGCGGCGCCATGGAGATTTACAACTATCTGGGGCTGGAGCGTCTGGACTGCTCAGTCGCCATCATCAAAAATGCCCGGAGTAATAAAATGGGAAAAAAGGACATCATCAAGATCGAGGGCCCCATCGACATCAACTTAGACGTGCTCGGCGTACTGGACGACCACATTACCATCAACACCATTAAAGACAATAAGATTGTAGAAAAAAGAGTATTGCAGCTGCCGGATTTGGTCACCAACGTGATCAAGTGCAAAAATCCCCGCTGCATCACATCCATTGAGCAGGACCTGCCCCACCGCTTCAAGCTGACGGACAAGGATAACCGGATCTATCGCTGCCTGTACTGTGAACAGAAATTTTCCCGAAGGCGCAGATGATATGCGCCTTCTTACATCTCTCCCTCGTCCTTCCCGATGCTCCGCGCCTTTTTCACCGCCCGGATTCCCATAAAAATCAGCAGCGCGTACAGAATGTAGGACACACCCAGATGCCAGGTGAAATACACTCTCCCCACCCGGATAAAGCTGCGGATGTCTATCGCCAGGCACACGATTACGCAGATAAAGCTGACCATCGCGTTACGGATATACGCTCTCTTTTCTCTTTCTCTTGAATCCATCAAAATAACCTCCCTCAATTCTCATTTTCATTCACGCGTATATGCCAAAACAGCCTGTCGCTACACGCGTCAGGCTGTTCATCCAGTGAAGTAGTCCGTAGGGGAATCGAACCCCTGTTTCTGCCGTGAGAGGGCAGCGTCTTAGCCGCTTGACCAACGGACCATCAACAATGGATATGATACTACAAATTGAAACAAAATGCAAGCACTTTTTTTGAAATATACAAAATTTTTTTAAATAAAGTCCAAAAGGGACATCTGGTCGTTCAGCGGCAGGTTTCCGAGAAGCCCCATCTCCCGCATTTTATCCACGATTGTGCCGGTGACCTTGCACCGGTTCTTAAAGTTCTCGCAGGAGGTAAAGGGGCCGTCCTTTACGGCGTCCACGACGCCCTCCGCCGCCTTGTCGCCCATGCCGTCGATGCTGTTGAGCGAGGGCATGATTTTCCCGTCCACGATCTGAAAATTCTTCGCCTGGGCGGTAAAGATGTCAATGGGCGTAAACTCGTATCCTCTGGCGTACATCTCCTGCACGATCTTCATGTCCCCGTAGGCCGCCTGGTCCTTGGCGGATAGCTCGTTCATCCGCCTCTTATAATCCTTCATGGTCTCCTCGAGCCGCTCTTTTCCCTGGCACATAATCTCATAGTCGAACGCCTTGGCGCGGATGCTGAAAAAGGCGGCGTAATACGCCAACGGGTAATACACCTTAAAATAGGCGATGCGGAACGCCATCATGACGTATGCCACCGCGTGGGCCTTCGGAAACATGTACTTGATTTTCTTGCACGACTCGATGTACCACGGCTCCACGCCCGCCTCGGTCATCGCCTTCTCCATCTCCGGCGTCAGGCCCTTGCCCTTCCGGACGCTCTCCATAATTTTAAACGCCTGCCCGTTCTCCACGCCGGTGTGAATGAGGTAGGTCATGATGTCATCTCTGGTACAGATGGCGGTGGACAGGGTGCAGTCGCCCCTCGCGATGTAGTACTGCGCGTTGTTCAGCCACACGTCCGTCCCGTGCGACAGGCCGGAAATCCGCACTAAGTCCGAGAAATTCTTAGGCTTTGTGTCCCGGAGCATCTGCATGACAAATTCCGTGCCAAATTCCGGGATTCCAAGACTCCCCAGATCGCAGTCCGGCAAGGCGTCCGGCGGCAGCTCTAAGGCGCTTGTGTCCGCAAAGAGCGACAGCACCTTCGGATCGTCGAGGCTGATGCCCTTGGCGTCCACTCCTGTGATATCCTCCAGCATACGGATCATCGTAGGATCATCGTGCCCGAGTATGTCCAGCTTTAAGAGGTTGTGATCGATGGAGTGGTAGTCAAAATGCGTCGTAATAATGGCCGTATCCATGTCGTTCGCCGGGTGCTGCACCGGAGTAAAGGTATAAATGTCCCATCCCATCGGCAGCACCACGATGCCACCGGGGTGCTGTCCCGTGGCGCGCCGGACGCCCACGCAGCCCTCGATCAGGCGCTCAATCTCCTCATTGCGCTTGTGGATTCCCTGCTCCTCGTAAAATTTCTTCACATAGCCATAGGCGGTCTTGTCCGCCAGCGTGCCGATGGTGCCGGCGCGGAACGTCTGCCCCGCCCCAAAAATGACCTCGGTGTAGTTGTGCGCCTTGCTCTGGTACTCGCCGGAAAAGTTCAGGTCGATATCCGGCTCCTTGTCCCCGTAAAATCCGAGAAATGTTTCGAATGGGATATCGTGCCCGTCCCGCACCAAAGGCTCCCCGCACACCGGGCAGTCGCGCGGCGGCATGTCGTACCCGGAGCTGCCCGCAAACGCCTTCACCTGCTCGGAGTCAAAATCCGAGTAGTGGCATTTTTTACAGTAATAATGGGCCGGCAGCGGATTTACCTCCGTGATTCCGGACATCGTGGCCACAAAGGAGGAGCCGACTGAGCCGCGGGAGCCCACCAGATAGCCATCCTCGTTGGATTTCCACACCAGCTTCTGGGCGATAATATACATCACGGCAAATCCGTTCTTGATAATCGAGTTCAGCTCGTGCTCCAGCCGCTCCGACACCTGCGGCGGAAGGTCCTCGCCGTACATGGATGTGGCCTTCCGGTAACAGATTTCCCGCAGCTCCTGGTCGGAATTGGGAATCACCGGCGGGCACTTGTCCGGGAACACCGGGCTCATCTTCTCCACCATGTCCGCGATTTTGTTCGTGTTGGTCACCACCACCTCCATCGCCTTTTCCTCTCCCAGATAGGAAAATTCCTGCAGCATCTCCTCGGTGGTCCGCAGATACAGGGGCGGCTGGCTGTCCTCGTCCGATTTCATCTTCTTGCAGGCAAAAAGAATTTCCCTGTAAATGGCGTCCTCCGGATCCAGAAAATGCACGTCGCAGGTCGCGCAGACCGGCTTATTGTACGTTTCCCCCAGCTTCACAATCCGGCGGTTGATATCCTTTAAATCCTCCCACGAATTGATGTGCTCATAAGCGCCCTTCTCGGAGGCCAGCATAAACTCGTTGTTCGCCAGGGGCTGAATCTCCAGATAATCATAAAATTTCACAAGCTCCTCGATCCGCTCGTCGTCCTCGTCGTCCAGAATCGCGCGGCAGAGCTCTCCCGCCTCGCAGGCGGAGCCCACGATCAGCCCCTCCCGCCACTTCATCAGCTGGCTCTTGGGAATCCTCGGCCTTCTAAAAAAGTAATCCAGATGCCCCATCGATACCAGTCGGTACAGATTGACGCGCCCCACCTCGTTTTTCGCCAGAATAATGGCGTGGTAGCTGGGCTTTTTCTTGATAATCTCCGGGGCGCAGTGGGTTCGCTCGTACAGGGCGTCCAGATTGGAAATCCCCTGTTTTTCCAGGCGCGGAATCATTTTTTCAAAAATCTCCGCCGTGGCCTCCGCGTCCTCCACGGCGCGGTGATGGTTCACTAACGATATTTTCAACGCCTTAGCCACCGCGTCCAGCGTGTATTTTGCCATGTGGGGAAAGAGCACACGCGCGATTCCCACCGTGTCCACCACGGCAAATTCGGTGGAAAGTCCCTGCTCCGCGCCCTTTTTGCATATAAAGCTGTAATCAAAGGAGGCGTTGTGCGCCACGAGCACGCAGCCCTCGCAGAACGCCAGAAATTCCGGCAGCACCTGCTCAATGCCGGGAGCGTCCGCCACCATGCCGTCGTTAATGCTTGTGACCTCCGTGATCCGGGGCGGAATCGGCACGCCAGGATTGACAAAAGTGCTGAAGCGGTCCGTAATCTTTCCCTCCTCCAGCTTGACGGCGCCGATCTCAATGATGCGATTTCTCGTCGGGGAAAATCCGGTGGTCTCCAAGTCGAACACCACAAAGGAATCCCGGAGCGACTGCCCCGCCGCGTTTTTGACCGCGTCGTCTAAATCGTCCACCAGATACGCCTCGCAGCCGTATATCACCTTAAAATCGTCGTCAAATTTCTCCATAGCGTGGCTGGCCTCCGGAAACGCCTGCACGACGCCGTGGTCGGTGATGGCGATGGCCGCGTGGCCCCAGTCGTGCGCCCGGCGGACCATCTGGGCGCAGTTTGTCATGCCGTCCATCTCGCTCATCTGAGTGTGGGCGTGCAGCTCCACCCTCTTTAGGGGAGCGCGGTCCGCCCGTCCCACGCGGAAATTCGGAATCTCCTTGATTCCCGCGATATTGCCGATCCGTATCTCCTTGTCGTAGGTGTCAAAGGACGCCATGCCCTTTAACCGCACAAAATTTCCCTTTTTTATAAATTCAAACAGCGACTGCTCCTCCGCCTGCTCCTTTCCGATAAATATCTTTGCCAGAATCGTGTCGGTAAAATCCGTCACCGCGAAAATCACAATTAGCTTTTCGCCCTTGATTTCCCGCTGGTCCACGCTCCGGATCATGCCCTCGATGACCACCTCGCCGATCTCGTCCACGATTTCCTTGACGGGAATGACCTCTCCCTCCACATTTCGCCCGTAGAACACGGACGGATCCTTGGGGGATTTCCGATATTTGTTCTTTCTGGGCGAAAATGCTGGCTTTTGCGGTGGGGCGCTCTTTTCTGACGTCACATTTCGTGACACACTCTGTTGTGTCACAGAATGTGACGTTGTTGACACTGCTCCCTGTGGCTCCACCGCACCTTGTGACGTTGTTGTCGCACCCTGTCGCGCCACAGAATGTGACGCTGCTGCACCTTGCTCCGCAAGCTCTGGCTCGTCATACACCAGATACGTCTCCGGCTCCTCAGGCGCCTTTCTCTCCCGCTTTACATACTCAAAGCGGATTTCCAGCTCCCTGTCAAAACGGCGCTTCAACCGCGCTGTGAAAAAATCCCGGATTTCGCCGCTCCTCTCCCGGCACAGAAAATCGTCGTCACACGTCAGCGTCAGGACGTCCCCCGACACCTGGAAAGGCTCCCTGCAGAATTTCATGTAATCAATCGTGTTGATTTCCCGCAGCTCCTCCTTCAGCGAATCCTCGCACAGAGAGATCAGCTCGTCCGTGCCGTACCCGGACGCAAAGGGATAGGAGACCTCCAGCCTCGGCCGGATTCCCATTCGCCTGAACACCTGCTTGTACAGCTTCTGTTCCATTTTTTTTATAATCCGATAATGCAAAAGCTGGTCGCATTTTATATAAATATACGCCAGCATTTTTGTCTTGGATGCACTGACCTTTTCCACCAGAGAACCGGCGAAAAAGCCATATAATTTGTCGTCCACGGACAAGTCCGGGAACGCCTCAAAAAAATGAGTCAAAACGATCTCTCCTTTTAATTTCAAGAGCAGCTCCAGTCAGTGGGATGATTCATCCCTGCACTGGAACGATTTAGGCCTCCCGATGGAATGCCTATGCCTCCCAGTGGAGCAGTTCCTCCCGCAGCGCCGGCAAAAGTTCATCCTCCGGCATTTTTTTCACGATCTCGCCCTTTTTGATGAGAAGTCCCTCTCCGACTCCCCCGGCGATGCCGATGTCCGCCTCTCTCGCCTCGCCCGGCCCGTTGACCGCGCAGCCCATCACGGCCACCTTGATATCCAGATCAAAATCCTTTACCATTTCCTCTACCTGGGAGGCAAGCGAGATCAGATCAATTCTCGTCCGCCCGCAGGTGGGACAGGAAACAACCGTGATGCCGCCCTTTCGCAGCCCCAGCGTCTTTAAGATCAGCTTTGCCGCATAGACCTCCTGCACCGGGTCGCCTGTCAGGGACACCCGGATGGTATCTCCGATGCCCTGATATAAAATTGCGCCAATACCCACGGCGGACTTCACGCTGCCAGAGTAGACTGTCCCGGACTCCGTGATTCCCACATGGAGCGGATAATCCGTCCTCTCCGCGATGAGCTCATGCGCCCGGATGCACATCACCGCATCCGAGGACTTGATGCTGATGACCAGATTGTCATACCCCATCCTCTCGATGATGGCGACCTTGTCGAGAGCGCTCTCCACCAGCCCCTCCGCCGTCACGCCGCCGTATTTCTCAATGAGGTGCTTCTCCAGAGAACCGCTGTTGACGCCCACGCGGATGGGGACCTGTCTCTCCCGACAGCAGTCCACCACCGCGCGGATCCGGTCCTCGCTGCCGATATTGCCGGGATTGATGCGGATTTTGTCCGCGCCGTGCTCCACCGCCGCGATGGCGAGCCGATAGTCAAAATGAATGTCCGCCACAAGCGGAATGTGAATCCTTTTCTTGATCTCTGACAGCGCCTCCGCCGCCTCCATCGTCGGCACCGCGCACCGGATAATCTCGCAGCCCGCCTGCTCCAGCTTGAGAATCTGCTCCACAGTCGCCGCCGCGTCCTCCGTCTTTGTATTGGTCATGGACTGGATTGCGATGGGGCTGCTCCCCCCGATCGCCACATCGCCAATCCGTATCTCTCTCGTATTTTTCCTCATACCTCATGAACTCCTTTAATTGCACAAGTTTGGCTTTGCCAAACTTGCGATGTCTCACATTCAGTGAGACATTTTCGCCATAGGCGAGACATTTTTCACCTAAAGAACTTGGTTATATCGTTAAACATAATAAACACCATCAGCCCCATCAAGAGCATGAATCCCGCCATATTGACATAGCCCTCGAACCGCTGGGGAAGCGGCTTTTTCCGAATCCACTCAATAATCAGAAACAGAAGCCTTCCACCGTCCAGCGCGGGAATCGGAATCAGATTCATCACTCCTAAGTTCGCCGAGAGAAGAACCGCGAAGCTCATCAGGCTCAGCGCCACAATGCCCGCGCCCCCGTGCTCGCTGGCGTCGTCCACTTCATCGCTGATCAGTTTCACGATACCCACCGGCCCCGCGACATCGTCCTTGCTCACCTTGCCCCGGAAAATCATGCCGAGGCTCTGAACGGTCATTTTTATATAATACTTCACATCATACGCGGCATACTTAATCGAGCCGAAAAATCCGGCGGACTCTCTCGGAGACGCGTGGCTGAACCCGCACAGGTACGCGCTGCCCCCGTCTCTCTCCACCAGCCGGGGCGTGATGACAAATTCCTTTTCCTCGTCTCCCCGCTCCACATCGAGCGTCACCGGCGCGTCCGTAAAAGGATGAACCACCTGATAGAGCCTGAGGTCAGAGTCAATTACAATCTTTTCCCCGTTGACGCCGACAATCTTGTCGCCCGCTTCCAGTCCCGCCGCCTCCGCCGGAGAACCCTCCTCCACAAAGGAGACGCGGCACACCTCGTAGCCCGCCACGCCCACGATAATCAGCGACAGGACAAAGGCCAGGATAAAGTTGAAAAAAGGTCCCGCAAACACAATCGCCATGCGGGCGTAGACGGATTTTTTGCCGAATGCGTTCTCATCCTCTACCTCCTCGTCCTCTCCCAGCATGGCGCAGGAACCGCCAAAGGGCAGAAGCTTCCAGGAGTAGAGCGTATTCCTCCCAAACAGGTGGTGCTCCTCCAGATACTTCGTCGTCTTAAAAAAAACGACCCGGTATCCCTTCTCCGTCTTTCCCCAGGAAATCAGCCTCGGCCCCATACCGAGGGAAAATTCATTGACTTCTACTTTATTGTACTTCGCCACGATAAAATGTCCGAACTCATGCACGATGATAATGACGCTGAACACCAGTATCGCCAGTAAAATATTCCAAAAGCTCATCACAGCCTCCATTCCCGATCCAAACGCTCATAGGTCTCCTGCTCGACCGCAAGGATTTCATCCAGCGAAGGATTCTCAATTTTTTTGTGCCCCTTCATGGCAAACTCTATCATATCATAAATTTGTAAAAATCCTATGTCCTGATTCAAAAATTTCGCCACCGCGTACTCGTTCGCCGCGTTCATGACCGTGGGCATGCTGCCCCCCGCCCGGCTGGCCTCCACCGCCAGGGGAATCCCCCGCAG
>CANRJU010000048.1 GCA_947631075.1 uncultured Lachnospiraceae bacterium | reverse complement strand
GCTCAGAAACAAATTGCCGTGTGAAAAATAAGCTATCGAGCTTATTTTTCACACTCCTCCCATTTCGTTTCGCATCTGCCCTCATGGCTCCGACATTATAATATTTATATCGGCTCATTTTGCTCAAACAAAAAGGCAGAGCGTCAAACTCTGCCCGAAATTTTCTTTTATTCCGCCTTGCCTCTCATTTCTTCTTCCCGATGTCGATCCACCCGTAAGCAATCAGCTCCGCTTTAAATGAACTTCTCCGGGAATATTTATCCCTGTACGACGTCATAAGCCTCTGCTTCGCTGCTATATCGCCCATTGACTCCCGTGCTTCTCCCAGCGCCGCGATGTACTGCGCGCATTCGCCGTAATAATTCCTGCGGTTTGCCTCCATAATTCCTTCCGTCCTTTTTTCAAGCAGAGAAGTTATTTTTCGGATTACTTTTTCTTTAATATTCGGCTCCATCGGCGTAATGGCCTTCCACTTCAGAAACACCTGTTCAAAAAGGGCGTCGTCGCTTATATCCCTGTATTTCGCCGTGCCTCTCCCATATTCTTCCGTCGAAAAATTCATGGCCGTTCGGACTATTCGCGCCATCTGCCGGGTCCCCTGACACCCCTGCCAGTTCTCGTTCAGATATAGCAAAAAAAGCGCAATCCCCTGTTTCATGAAAGTTCCGGTCCAACCCAGGGCTTTCGTGTAATTCAATCCTTTTGTCAGCACCTCGTCAAACTGCCCATCAAAAAATTTGACCATTAAAATCACATTTCTGTCCGGACTGTTCACCTCTCTCTCAAAATGACGATTGCTATACATGCCATAAGAAAAAGAAGTCCGTGCTCTGACATTGTTCCATGGTTTATACACCTCGCGCAGCATTTCTCTGTTTTCTTCCCCGTCTCCGCACAGCAGCGCGCGAAGATAACTGAGCGCAGTCGTATCCGATTCGTATGCGGCAAAATAGCAGTCCCTCATCAGTGCCGGTTCCATAGTCGCCATCTCTATATACTCCGATGTCTTTAACGCCACTCTGCCGCGTATCTTGTATTCTTTTGGAATTTTTTCTAACGCTTTTATCCCCAATGCGGCCATGTCGCTTGCGTCTTCTGACTTTCCGCTTTCCAGAAGGCTCAGGTACAGACCGGGGTGCATATCCGCATATTTTTCCGCATACTCCGACGCAGCCGAAATATCATTCAGCAGACAGACCGCCTCGCCAATCAGACGTTCTGCCGCTGAATCCGTCTCCGGGCCAAGACGCGCGATCCAGAGTGGCAGGAAATCCTCAAAATCCGCCAATTCCTCATCTCCGTGCTGCATAATTGCCTCCAATGTAATCTCGGCCGTCTTTACGTCTTTAATAATTTCATACACCCATTTGGTTCGATTTTTTCGCATTGCGGCATTATATGCGCAATAAGCTATGTCAAGAGCCACTTCCTTTATATCACGTTCCACAAGTTCATGTCGCGTCATATCTTCAAAGGTCAGTTCTTCACTATCGTAATATTCACTATAACAAAAAATTGTCGTTGAAAACAGTTGCCGCCCGATTTCATATCCCTCTTTATATTTTCCCATGTCCATACAGGCATGAATCAAGTCGCAGGCCTGTTCCAGCATATCAGAAATGCCGCTGTCATCCGTATAACAGAACTCCTCATCCGCGTCGTAATCATACCAGCCATTATATTCCCCATTAAAAACGCTTTCAATCATAATATTCTGCGAGTCAATCAGTCTCAGATTTTTCTTTACAAGATTGCATTCCTCTCGAAATTTCTCATCCGCGGCCGCATCCTCAACGGATGTTTTATCACCCGCCTCTTTCAGCCGCTTTAAAAAATTCTCCCTATAATGCTCCGGCAGACTGCGCCCCATATTGTGGATGAAAGCGCTTAATTGTTCTGATGAATATTGTCCTGTAATGGAATCTATCTGTTTTAAAAAATTTGTCAGATTCATCACTTTAATTTTCCGCCGTCCTTAAAAGCGTTCCCCACTTTTTCGCCGAGACGGATATAGGCCGCGCCGGCAGGATCAAAAATAATGGCATCCAGCTTTTTATAATCCACATTGCCATCGGTCAGAATACTCTCATCGGCGCAGACATTCACAATTTCACCGACCACAACGCCGTCCTCATTAAATTTGGACAGCTTGCACTCCAGCGTCAGCGGCAGCTCGTTGATAATCGGAGCATCCACATTCTCCGCCTTCTGGGTCGTAAATCCCGCTATTTCCAGTTTGTCCGGCTCGTCATTGCCCGAGACGATTCCCACATAGTCGCAGGGAACTATCGTCGCCACGGTAGCAAAGCTAACGGTAAAGGCGCCTTTCAGCTTGATGTTGTCCGTCGTCTTGTGGGCGCCCAGGCTGAGCATCACGGTGTTCGCCCCATATTGTCCGCCCCAGGCGGCGTTCATCAGATTCGCTTTTCCGTTCTCATCATATGTGCCGATCATCAGCACCGGCTGCGGGTAGACCCACGGCTTTACTCCAAAATTTTTTCTCATTTTGCTTTCCTCCTGAAAATGATTTTATTATATTCATAGGATAGCATATCTATATAACGCACACAAGTCTTTTTAGGGGAAAATTCAGAAGAATCTGTGTTTTCTTTTCGCAAATCCCCTACTGCAATATAATATATTTATGGCAACAGCGACGAGGTTGATTCGAAAGGGCAAGATGTCTCTGGAGGACATTGCAGATTGTATTCCATCCCTATCCATCGATGAGCTGAAAAAGCTGGAGTCGGAGATTATGCGGCCGGTGTAAGCATGGTTCGAATGCCTTATCTGAACAGCAGGCTCAGCTTTTTCCCTAAAAACACACCGGCGATACAGCCCGCAACGCTTAATATGACATATAGGCCGCCTAAAAAGTAGAAACCGCGCCCCAGCAGATTATACGCTTCCAGCGAAAAGGTCGAAAATGTTGTGAAACCGCCGCATACACCGGTTTTCCAGAACAGAACTGCCTGGGGCGACGCGTTTTCATTTTCACTGGCCAGTCCTGCGATAAAGCCGATCAGCACTGCGCCTATTATATTTGTCACCAGTGTCAAGATCGGGAACTCTGTCTTAACCGGTATAAGGCTTATGGCATATCTCCCCACAGCTCCCAGCGCCCCGCCCAGCGCTACAAACAAAAAGTTCATTCAATCACCTCTGTTCAAGTCTGTAAATACAAGTTATTGCTTTTTTGCGTGCATCCCGCTAAGTGTTATAAATTACTTTTGAAATAATTGTTCCTAAGTTGTAATTTTTACATTCAAGGGCAGCTGGCA
Organism: uncultured Lachnospiraceae bacterium; assembly: GCA_947631075.1. Taxonomy (GTDB): domain Bacteria; phylum Bacillota; class Clostridia; order Lachnospirales; family Lachnospiraceae; genus Eubacterium_F. The sequence continues at coordinate 9,842 of CANRJU010000048.1, read as the reverse complement.
ATTCAACCAGGCAACATTTCTTACAAGTTCCTTTTGAATTTCAAGCAATATCTTCATCGCAGTATCATAATTTATTCGATCGCTATCACGAAGCACATACTGCCTCTGCATTGTTTCATATGCGTTTTTTACTTTACAATTATTAGCTGCTTCCGTAAAGAAGTGGAACTCACGGGGAAAAACGGCAGGAATACCATCCCTTCGTTCCCTCTCCTCTACCATTCGGATCTGCAAAAGTTTTTTCATCTGTACTACATCACAAAGCAGAACTTTTACCTTTGGATTTCCGTACAAAACTGTCAAATCATAAATATGCTTTGCGGCCTCAAATGCACGATGCGGATTATCTGACTTGCGCACATAAGATTCGGCAGCAAACAATTTATCTATAAAAATTCGCTCAATGGTAATAGTCTGCACACTAAAGGGCATAACATCATATTCCCGTTCTAATATCCGCTTTTGCCCATCAGTAGCAAAATCATAAAGCATTGGCGCAACTTCAAGATTTGTAACCGGCTCACTGATTGTAAAAGATGTTGCTTCGATTTTCACCCTTCCAAAACGTTGCAGTGAATCATTAGCATCAAAACTTGTTATGGGCTTATAAACATAAACCGCAATTACCTCCGAACGATTTGTTTTTCCCTGTTCCCTGTCACGCGGTAAAGCGCTATATTTTTTTGTAGCATTTTCCAGACGCTTGTTATTTTGAGTGTTGGTACAGCCTCTCGTATCCACAGACAAATCAATATCCTCAGAAAAACGATTAGTAGACTTCAGCGCCTTATATAAAGCAGTGCCTCCTTTAAAATATGCAGGCAGGCCGTCATTTTGCTTTGCGGCAAGTTCCGAAAGTATCAGAACTACATAATAGTCCTTCTCCAGAACATCTGTACGGTACCCTGTTTTATTATGAATGTCCTCAATTAGAACACGAAACGCATTATTATCCTGATGAAGTTTCACTCTGCATCTCCTTCCCCTGCCACATGTGCAAGCTGTAATATTGTCTTTTTGGTATAATACCGATCTGCCAGAGAGAGCAGTCTCTCATATTTAAGTTCTGCCTGACGAACATAGGCCGCCAGCAATTTATATGGATGTTTAGCGTCTATGGGGGCCTTTTCCATTAAATCCAAAACATCAAGAAATTGCAAATATTCTTTATTTGTCCTGTTAATAATTGTTTTGGGCGGCTGCACCATCACACTGAGTTTATGGTCCATACGAGTACAGTCAACGGCTTTGTTTGTAGCAATACAACGCTGTCGCGGCAGTTGGGAGGTAAGTCCTATACGGTAAAGCATTGTATAGCCTGTTTCATATCCATTGTCCGGTAAAAGATATTTGTCTGCAATCAGACATTCTTTATCAATCCCTGCTTCGCCAAAAGGTGTAACAGCAGTAAAATAATAAATGCCTTTCTGATAAAAACGAAGATTGGGAAAATTATCATTATCCATAAGTCTTTTAAAAACAACAGCCGTCGCCGCTGCCGCTTTTTGGGGCTGCAATCCATATTCGTCCGCAAGCTTTATCGCAATATCACTTGTATAAATCGGCTTTCCTATTTGAAATTTATTTAATTGATTACTTATAAATTCCGTATAGGTCATCCGGATCACCTTCTCTTGATATATTGTTTTTATATTTAATATTTTAATTCCGTAATTATTATATCAATCATATTACACTTTGTCAATGAATAGAAACTTTTTCTGTTCTCTTTCGGAAACCCGAGCACCCGCAACATATCAATTTCTATTCACACACTAATATCTCCGGACTCCACCCGGACGAGCTTCTGTAGCCCCTTCAGCGTTGTTTCCACCTGGCAGCCGATTTTCCCGGCGCTGAAAAAAATGGTATCAAAATTCTCCGCGGATTTATCAATCACCGTCTTGAACTGCTTTTTCATCCCAATCGGCGAGCAGCCTCCGTGAATATAGCCGGTGAGCGGCAGAAGCTCCTTGGATTTCAGCATCTCAATGCTCTTTTCATGCACGGCCTTCGCCGCTTTTTTCAGATCCAGCTCACGCTCCACCGGCACCATAAATACATAGTGCTCGCCGCTTTTCGCCGTCGTCCCCAGCGTCTTGAACACCCGGTCCGGATCCTGTCCCAGAATCTTCGCCACCTCCACGCCGCTGATTGCCTCGGTGCCCCCGTAAAAATGCGGCGTATAGGATACCTTTTTCTGCTCCAGCAGCCGCATTACATTTGTCTTTTCTGTCATTGGAATTTCCTCCTATCTGCTGCCTATATTCTCATAAATATTCGCCATTTAAGACCGCCTCGGTCAGCTCTTCTCCCATATACCGCAGCTTTAACGAAAAAAAGGGCGCGTCCTGCTCCAGCAGCCGAAAAAAAATCTTGTCCCCCTCCCAGATGGGAAGCTCATAAACGAGAGCCTTGTCCACCCACTCCAGATTTCCCTCATCACAGCTGCCGACCTCGTCCTCAAAGCGGTCCGCGGTATATAAAAACATGTACTCGGTCTGCCATCTGTCGGAAATAAATGTTATAATTCCCCGAAGGCGATAACTCAAAAGCTTGAGGCCCGTCTCCTCGGAAACCTCGCGGAGCAGACATTCCTCCGGGGATTCGTCCTCCTCAAAATGCCCGCCGATTCCTACCCATTTGTCCTTGTTGATATCCTTTTCCTTTTTTATCCTGTGCATCATAAGGTATTGATTTTCTTTTTCAATGTAACACAGGGTTGTCATGTTGCTTTTCATTCTTCGCCTTGGCTCCTCCAGCTATCTGTTAAAATTTACAATCGTCTCAAGATCATACAGGCAAACTTCTTCCGCATCCCCGTCCTTGAGCTACACCTTGTTTGTGCTCTGCGTGCAGGATAAAACAATACCAAATCACGATTTACTAAATCCAGATTTGATACTTTTATACTCGCAAATGCGAGAAATGGCAAGACCTTATCCTGTCAAATCTCCCCCACCAGATACCCCTGAGCGCCCTCTCGCAAAAATACCGGAATCGTGTCGATTGCCGCCTCAATCTGGCAGCTCGTTCCCCCCTCATAGGCGTCGCCGGTCCCGGCATGAACCCACGAGGCGCCCGCCGGGAGATATACCTCTCGGGAGACAGCGTGCTCATGGCAGACCGGCGCGACAAGTATATCGCCGCCAAACATGTACTCATCCGTAATATCCCACGCCGCCTTATCCTGTGGAAATTCATAAAACAGTGTCCGCATAATCGGCGTTCCGTCCTCGTGCGCCTTTTTCATAAGAGAGCGGATATAATCCCGCATTTTCTCGCGGATTCGGATAAATTTCACCATGATCCGATAATTGTCCTCCCCGTAGCTCCACACCTCATTGTCCGCGCCGGTCCACTCCCTGACCTCTCCCGCCTGATTGATGATATCCTTTCCCGGCATACGCAGTCCGTGCAGCCGCATGACCGGACAGAAGGTGCCGAACTGGAACCAGCGGATCAGCAGCTCACGGAAATCCTCACTGTTCACATCTCCGCCGTGAAAGCCCCCGATATCCGTCGTCCACCACGGAATACCGCACAGCCCCATATGGAGGCCGGCGCAGATCTGCTTTCTGAAATCCTCATAGCTGGACCATATATCTCCCGACCAGACAAGCGCGCCATAGCGCTGGCTCCCCACCCAAGCGCAGCGGACCAGATTGACAATATCCTCCTGTCCCATCTCCTTTTGTCCCTCGTAAAACAACCGGGAATACTCTCTCGGATAAATATTTCCAATCTGGGAAACCGGTCCCGCATGATATTGATACAATTCATAATCATAATTATTGTACTCGGGCTCCGCCTCGTCCAGCCAGAACGTCCGGACGCCCAGATCCGCATAATTCTTCTTGCATTTTTCCCAGACATACTCCCGGGTTCTCGGATTCGTGGCGTCCATAAACACATTATTTCCGTGGAAAATCATCTGAACATCCACGCCCGCCGTCTGCTTGACCAGAAGCCCCTGCTGCCGCATTGCCTCAAAATTTTCACTTCGCCACTCCACCTGGGGCCAGATGGAGACCATCGTCTCGATTCCCATTTCATGGAGCTTGTCCACCATCGCCTTGGGATCGGGGAAATATTCCTCATCAAAGCGCCAGTCGCCACAGCGGGGCCAGTGATAATAATCAATAACCAGCACGTCCAGCGGAATCCCGCGTTCCTTATATCCCCGCGCCACCCCGAGGACCTCGTCCTGATTATAATAGCGCAGCTTGCACTGCCAGAATCCCAAACCGTACTCCGGCATCATCGGCGCGGTTCCCGTCACGGACGCGTACTGCTTTTCAATCTGATCCGGCGTGTCCCCCGCCGTAATCCAGTAATCCAGTTTTTTCGTGGAATTTGCCGTCCACTCCGTTGTATTTTTCCCAAAATGCACCTCGCCTACCGCAGCGTTGTGCCACAAAAAGCCATATCCCAGACTGGACACATAAAAGGGAATACTCGCCTGAGAATTGCGGTGCGCCAGCTCCAGATTGCACCCCTTTAAATCCAGAATTTCCTGCTGATACTGTCCCATCCCATATATTTTTTCACTCGGCTCCGATTCAAATGTCACGGTCAAATGATAATTTCCTCCCGGCAGAGAGCGGAATTCCCTCGCCCTTCTCGTCAGCGCTCCCCCGTTTGAAATCTCCCGCAGCAGGACCTCGCCCTTCTGGTTTTTGAATGTAATCTGGAGACCGTTCCCCCACTCCTGCACAAGAAGCTCCGCCGTAATATTGCCATTCTGAACTGAAGCGTGCCTCTCGTCCCGGATTTCTGCCTGCACCTTTCCAGTCTCTGCGTCAGGCTCCAGCAGCGCAATCTCCCCCTCCGGAATCGCATCCACTAGCGACGACTCCACCCGGAGACTGTTTTTTCCCCACGGCATAATCCGCAAAAGCTCCCCGTCATTTCTGAAATACAGCTTCTCATTTTCCACAGAAAAAAATTCCATAATACCCCTCCATTCATATATTTTCAATTTTTTCAGCGCATTTTCACCCTTGATTCAAAAGCGGCAAAATCTCCTCATCCAAGGTTTTTCTCAATTCATCCATCATCTGCTTGTAGTACCGGAATTTTGGCAGCGCTCTCTCACGCGTCGCCTTGTAGCTGGCATAATCTGTATTCGCCTTAATTTCACTTTCATTGGGAATCTCACCATTTCTATAATGTGTTGCAGCATACATTATATCATCCTTTGACACATACCATATAAAGCTGAAATCCTCCACAACTCTATCTATGCAGTTCTGTTTCATGTCTTCCACAATGCGCAGAATAGACTGTCCCTTATATTTATTTTCATCCTGTTCAATCTCAGATACCAGATTCGTCATAATATCCGCCACCTTGGGATTCTCCTTGCGAAGCTCCTCTATATACTCTTTAATTTCATCTAAATTCTTCTGTCTCTGTTCAGCCGTCATCTCCTCATCCCCGTCCGGCGTCACAATATTCTGAATCAGATGAATTATGTACTCATAATCTATCTTTGTGCTGCTGTATGCCATCAGCTCATAATCCGGATCAATGACCTGCTCGCCCGAGCCACCCGTATCCTGTTTTTCGACCTTTAGTTCCTCCACAACATTCTTATAGCGCCCCACATAATCCTCATATTCTTCCAGTGTAATTCCGTAGTCCTTCAGACTGTCCTCCTCATAATTTGAAAAGGATTTTAGCTGGGCAAACAAGCGGTCAAAGCTCTGGAACATTTTCGCGAAAATCTCCTTTTCCTTCTGGGACATATCCGCTACATCAGAAGGCGTCGGCGCCGAGACGCGGAGAGCCGCAAGCGCTTTTTTAAACGCTGCCTCCACTTCATCCCACTCAGCCACAAGGGCGCCCATTGTTCCACCGGCCGAATATAATTTCACAGCATTATCCACACTTTCTTTAAAGAGCTTCGGCGCCTGGAAGGTAACAATCTGACCGTAAATTTTCTGCTTGTCAAAAATACGGTTGGTTCTGGAAAAAGCCTGAATCAAATCATGAGGTCCCATAGGCTGTCTGTCTATGAAAATAGTGGACATGCAGGGCGCGTCAAAACCGGTCAGCAGGCGGTCAACAACAATTACCAGATCCAGCTGCTCGCTCCTGCTCTTAAATTTCGCGTCCTTTCTGGCTAATCTCTTGTTCAGATTTGCATTATATCCCTGAATCTGTGAAATCTCATATTTTGTGTCAAACATTTTGTTATAGTCATCCAGAGAACGCTGCATTTTCTCCTGATTGACCTGTGAGCCCTCCTCATTTTCAGTCACGGAATATGTAATGGCAAATTTCGGGAAATCCGGGAGCACCTGCTTTATCCTCTCCTCAATTTTCAAAGAGGTCTCGCCATTTTTCACACGCGTCAGCAATTCGTAGTATTTCTGCGCCTGCGGAATAGAGCTCGTCGTCAGAAGAGCCTCATATGTCTCGCCTTTTCCATTCTGAAATCCCAATTTCTGAAAAGATTTATTCAAAATTACATCCAGCACCTTTAACATATGCGTTTCATTCTCATATGCGCTCTTATCTGTCTCATCTTCAATATTTCTAGGTCCAAGGTGCTCTACCTGAAAACCGAGCACCGCATTGTCATGAATCGCGTTCTGAATGGTGTATTTGTGCAATATATCCCCATACAATTCCTCCGTCGTCCGCGGCAGATCACCCATCTGCGGGTAGGGATTTTCCGCAAATCTGGGCGTCCCTGTAAAGCCGAACCACAGCGATTTCGCAAAAAATCTCTCCAAATCCCGCTTAGTTCCCGGCGATACTGCCCGGTGGCACTCGTCCACCACAAACACAATCCTCAGATTCTTTATTTTTTTGTACTCAGGCGTATCTTCCTTCAATCTCTTAGCAATCAGGCTCTGCATTTTCTGAATGGTAGTGACAATCACCTGCCTGTCATCCGATTTCAATTTTTTCTTCAGATCATTGATATTTTCCGTTTCATCCACGTCAATCAAATCATTATTCGCATATGCCTGAAATGCCATCGTGGTCTGCGCGTCCAGATCCTTTCTGTCAATCAGGAAAATAGCTTTGTCAATAGACGGAATATCCATCAAAAGATTTCTGGTCGCCTTATAAGAGGTCAGAGTTTTCCCCGATCCGGTCGTGTGCCAGACAAAACCGGATTTCCCTGTCTTTGACGCCTCTCGGATTGCTTCAATGGCATGAATCTGATAGGGGCGCAGCAGAATCAGCCTCTTTGCGTCCTCGTCCAGTACCGTATATCTGGCAATCATCTCATGGGCCTCTGGTATGCTTAACACACTCCTGGCAAAATCAATATAATCGGAAACCGGATTATTCTCTTTATCCAGCCAGCCGCTCACAAATTTCGGATTGAGCTCTGAATCACTGGCGGCTGAAAAATACTTGGTATCCACTCCATTGCTGACAACAAACATTTGGACCGCCGAAAAAATGCCCGTAAACTTTCCCTCGCCGATGTATTTCTTAATCTGCCAGAAACCCTCCATGTAGGAATGTTGTTTATTCTTCAATTCTATATGAATCAGAGGAAGTCCATTGATCATAAGTGTGACATCAAACCTGCGGTCCCGCTCAGAAACCAGCTCGTCTTCATCGGATTTTAGTGCGCTGTACTGATTGATTACCTCATAGACACTGCTTCCTCCCGCTATGTGCTCATGGTTCATGACAACCAGATGCAATCTCTCCGTGTCCCTCTGGACATGTACCTGAACCTTTCCATTTTCACCTACCAGCCACTCTCCCGCCCTGTAAAAAGACGAGAACTGCAGTTGATTCTTAACCTGCTCAAACTCTGCCTCTGACAGATTTTCACCATTGAGACGCTCCTTATTATTCTGCTCTAAAATATATTTAAAATTATTCCACAAATCCTCTTCTGTTTTCAAATCCTTCCTGTACGTCCACTGGGACTCTCCATAAACCAGCTGCTCAATCAGCTTGCTCTCAATCATTGATTCCAGTTCTGCCATTTCCGCTTCCTCCTCGCCTTCTCAGCGCAAATCCATACGATTTTATCATAACACGAATCCAACATCAGCGTAAGTATCTTCCGATAAAATCTTATTTTCTAAAACTCATCACAATCCGGACAATGTCCTCATTACCAGATCTACATCCTTATTCTCAAGCTCCTGAATAATATGCAGATATGTTTTCTGCGTTGTCGTCATGCTGGCGTGGCCTAATCTGCGAGCAACGCTTGCAATGGATACACCCGCGAACAGAAGAAGAGACGCATGAGTGTGACGAAGTCCATGAATCGAAATTTCCGAAATGCCGCACGCCTTGCAATGCCTTGTGAGAACCGCATTTACTGTGGAATTATATATTTTTGAATTTCCCACAAAAATCGGCTTGTCCTGCGGAAGGCCTTTTACCAGCTCTGAAAACTTGACTACAATCTGCCAGTCAATCTGAATTTTCCTGACTGACGAATTATTCTTTGTGGGAAGGAATCCTCCCTCCCCCTTGTAGTCCCATGTCTTGCTGATGGAAAGCGTCTGCCTCGCAAAGTCAAAATCCTCCGGCGTAATGGCGAGAGCTTCTGAAAAACGCATACCCGTTTTCGCAACCAAAAGAATGAACCAATCCCAATTCGGAGTCTCTCTTATATCCAGATCCGCGATCAGCGTATGAAGCTCAAACTGATTTAAATATTTAATCTTCTTCGCCTTTGGCGTCCTTCCTTTAATAATCGCCTTTCTGGTAGGATCCCTTGCGATAAGCCCCTCATCCACAGCATCCATGATCGCCCCCTTTAACTGATGATGAAAGTCAAGAGTCGTCTGCCGTTCATGAAATTGGGCGTAATCATTTAAAATCTGCTGATATGCAGTCCTTGTCAAATCCGACACCCTCAGCTCCGGCGCAAGCTCCTTGAGCCACCTCTGAGTCATCCGGTACTTTGACATCGTCGCCTCTCTAATCGCTCCTTTTTTGTAAACATCTATCCATTGCCTGTAATACTCATAAAAAAGTGATGTCCTGCCCATATCTATTAGCATAAGCTACCTCCATTCCCAGAATTACTTACGCTGATATAAACTGACATACCTGCTATAAATATAAGTATATCCTATCAAGTATCGAAATTCAAGATGTTTGTTTGAGGATGAGGGGGGATGTTTTTTCAAGCTAAAAAACACTTGCGACACTCCACATATTGTGGTATATTAAATGTAAAGAGGGACATCTGCGCTAACAGATGCCCCACAGGAGCTACCGATAGACGGTTAGCCCGGATTATAAACAACTAAGAAATCAGCCGCTCAGTTTTTCTTCCAGGCAGTGGGCGGCTATTTTTGTGTCTTGTTACTATCTTTACCAAATAGGAAGTGCAATTTGAAATTTGCTGTTTCTTCTCAAAAGTCATAATTGACAAAAAATGTCCGGCATGATATATTGTAGATAGAAAAGGGAAACCGGAAGCGTTTTACCCTAGGTGGTTTTTTGTCTCTTACGAGACCACCGCCATTACGTGGGGTAGTGGCGGCTTATTTTTTATCCTTGAAAATCTGATAACAAAGACTAACAAGATAAACAATGAATAGACACGTCTGAATAAAGTCAGTATATGTAAAATTTATTGCCCTCTGAACTTTTTTCGGAGGACAAACCACCTCGCTTGGGTTTCCCTATATATATTATGTCGCAAACATATATTCTACGCAAGAGCGTTTTTGGATTGATGTTTTCAAAAATCAAAATTGACAAAAACCATCTGGCATGATATATTGTGGATAAAAAAGGGAAACCAGAAACGGTTTACCTCTGATAAGAGTTGTCAAGTGTTGACGTGGATTATTTCTGATTTTTTTCAAGGCACTCATTGATAATCAGCTTTT